>JBFJKO010000178.1:0-7011 GCA_041634935.1 Nocardioides sp. | reverse complement strand
TCACCGCATCTCGATACGTCGGCCCGCTCCTTCGTCGCACGGGCCGACTACTCGATGACCAACCCCCGGCCGACTACTCGATGACCAACCCCCGGCCGACTACTCGATGACCAGCGTCGGCGGCGTCAACCGATTTCTGGCTTGGTGTCGCGCGCCAGCATCGCGTCCATCATCTCGGTGGCGGTCATCCGACCGCCGACGACGTCGTCGACGTAGCGAGCGATCGGGGCGGCGCAGCCCGACTGCTCGGCCAGCGCCCGCAGCGACGAGCAGGACTTCGCTCCCTCGGCGACCTGGCGGGTGGAGGCGTAGATCTCCTCGGTGGTCATCCCCTGGCCGAGCTTCTCGCCGAAGCTGCGGTTGCGCGAGAGCGGTGAGGAGCAGGTCGCGACGAGGTCGCCGAGCCCGGCGAGCCCCATCAGGGTCAGCGGGTTGGCGCCCAGCTTCATCGCCAGACGAGCCGTCTCGGCCAGTCCGCGGGTGATGAGCGAGGCGGTCGTGTTGTCGCCGAACCCGAGGCCCACCGCCATGCCGACCCCGAGGCCCACGACGTTCTTGTAGGCGCCACCGAGCTCGCAACCGAGGACGTCGACGCTGCTGTAGGGACGGAAGGCCGCCGAGTGGCAACGAGCCTGGAGCATCTTGGCAACGTCCTCGTCCTCGCAGGCGACCACCGAGGCGGCCGGCTCCCGGCGGGCGATCTCCTTGGCGAGGTTGGGTCCGCTGATCACCGCGATCCGCTCCGGCCCGGCGTCGGTGACCTGGTGGATGACCTCGCTCATCCGGTTGAGGGTGCCGAGCTCGACACCCTTCATCAGCGAGACCATCACGGCGTCCGGCTCGATGAACGGCGCCCAGGAGGTGAGGTTCTCGCGCAGCGACTGCGACGGGGTCGCCAGGACCACCAGGTCGGCACCGCTCAGCGCCTTCTCGACGTCGGACGTGGCCCCCACCGACGGCGGCAGCTGGATCCCGCGGAGGTAGTCGGAGTTCTCGCGCTCGCTGTTGATCGTCGCGGCCACCTCCTCGCGGCGCGCCCAGAGGGTGACGTCGTTGCCACCGTCGGCCAGCACGATCGAGAAGGCCGTGCCCCAGGATCCTGCTCCCAGGACGGCGACCTTCCCCCGCTCCCCCGTGGTGCTGCTCGTGCTGCGTTCGGTCATCGCTCGTCCCCCTGCGGCCGGCCGTCAGCGGCCCGCGCCTTCTTCAGGTCGAAGCGCTCGGGCGGGGCGGTCTCCCCGCGCAGCTCCTCGACGATGGTGGTGATGGCATCCATGATCCGCCCGGTCGCGACCGCGAGCACCTCGGTGCTCCGCGGGACGTCGACAAGGTCGCTGAGGTCGACCGGCGCGCCCACCTTGATGCGGATGGTCTTGCGCGGGAAGAGGTCGGGGCGCTTGGCGTAGGGCGCCAGCAGGTGCTGGGCGCCCCACTGCCCCACGGGGATGACCGGGCACCCGGTCTCGAGCGCGATCCGCGCCGCCCCGGACTTGCCGGTCATCGGCCACAGGTCTGGGTCACGGGTGATGGTGCCCTCGGGGTAGATCACGATGCACTCCCCCGCCCTGACGGCCTCCACGGCGGCCGTGAAGGCGCCCGCAGCGCCAGGGCTGGCGCGGTCGACGGGGATCTGTCCGGCGGCCCGCAGGAAGAAACCCAGGAAGCGGTTGCGGAACAGGCCCGCCTTGGCCAGGTAGCGCGGGAGCCGTCCGTGGTCGTGGGTGAAGACCGCCGCCGTGAGCGGGTCGACGTGCGAGAGGTGGTTCATCACGATGACGCAGCCGCCGGTGGCCGGGATGGCGAGCCCGTCGATCCAGTCACGCTTGGTGGTGAGGAAGAACAGGGGCTTGAGGATCACCGCGCCGACAAGGAAGGGCCAGCTGCGCGGCTGGTCCAGCTTGCGAGGTCTCACGGGAAGGGAGGTTACTCGTCCAGCACCGCCCGGGGCACCGTGCCGCGCGCCGGACCCCGACCAGTTCTGGTCGCCGACCCGTGGTGGGATGGCCCGGTGCAGCAGTACGTCGTCGTGATGCCGGTCAAGCCACCGGCGCGCGGCAAGTCACGTCTCGTCGGACCGGACGAAGACCAGCGCCGCGACCTCGCCGAGGCCTTCGCCCTCGACACGGCTGCGGCCTGCCTGGGCGCCGCGCGCGTGGCCCAGGTGCTCGTGGTCACCGACGACGCCCACGTCGCCCGCCGCCTCGGCGCGCTCGGGTGCGCCTGCGTGCCCGACGGGGACAGCACCGGCCTGAACGCCGCGCTGCGTCAGGCCGTCGCGGAGTCGCGGCGCCGCTGGCCGGACCTGCTCCCCGCCGCGGTGCTCGCCGACCTTCCCGCGCTGCGACCCGACGACCTCGACGCGGCGCTCGGCGCGATCGTGCCGGGCGGAGCGTCGTACGTCGTCGACGCCGACGGGACGGGCACCACGCTCTACACCTCGCCGTACGACGAGTTCGAGCCGTCGTTCGGGCCCGCCTCCGCGCAGGCACACCAGGTCGCGGGCGCACTCGCGATCCGCGGCGACCTGACGACGCTGCGCCGCGACGTCGACGACCTGGACGACCTGCGGGCCGCGGCCGCGCTCGGCCTCGGTGTCGAGACGACCCGGCTCGCAGCCGCCCTGCTGGGCTGAGACAGCACGACGGACCGCTCCCCGTGGGAGCGGCCCGTCGTCGGTGACCAGATCGGCTCGGACCTACGTGGCCGGGGTGGCCTTCTTGGCCGGGGCCTTCTTGGCCGCGGTGGTCTTGGTGGGAGCCGCCTTCTTCGCCGGGGCCTTCTTCGCGGGCGCCTTCTTGGCCGCCGTGGTGTTGGCCGGAGCCGCCTTCTTCGCCGGCGACTTCTTGGCCGGAGCCTTCTTCGCGGGCGCCTTCTTGGCCGTCGTGCTCTTGGCCGCCGTGCTCTTGGATGCCGAGGTCTTGGCAGGAGCCGCCTTCTTCGCCGGCGCCTTCTTGGCCGGCGCCGCCTTCTTCGCGGGGGCCGACTTCGTCGCCGTCGAGGCCTTCTTGGCGGGAGCCTTCTTCGTCGGGGTCGCCTTCTTGGCAGCGGCCGCTGCCTTCTTCGCCGGGGCCGCCGCCTTCTTCGCGGCGGGAGCGGCCGCCGCGAGCGTGAGCTTGGGCAGCTTCTTGGCACCCGAGACGACGTTCTTCAGGTCGGCCCCCGGCGTGAACTTCGGGACCGACTTCTTCTTGGCCTTGACGCGGTCGCCGGTCTGCGGGTTGCGGACCCAGCGGGCCTCGCGCACGCGCTTCTCGAACGAGCCGAAGCCGGTGATCGCGACCTTCTCCCCCTTCGCGACCTCGCGGGTGATCGTGTCGAGCACGGAGTCGAGCGCGTGCGCGGCAGCCTTGCGGTTCCCCTCGTAGCGCGCAGCGAGCGCGTCGATGAGCTGAGTCTTGTTCACTAGCTTCCCTTCCAATGAACCTGGTTCGTGCCGAGCGTGTGCCCGACATTCCCCATGCACGCTAGGTAAACGCGACCCACGTCACAATCGCCACGCCGCATCAGTCCAGACAATTTTGCCTTGCCCGACCCCGCGGAGGACGCCGAGAAGCCCATGGCTGAGCGGATTCACGCCGTCCTCGCCCACCACCCGTGCAGGTGCGGGAGCCGCGATACGACGCGAATCCCTACCAACCATGGGCTTCTGAGAGATCCGGGGGTCGACCCGTGAGGGTCCGACCAGAGGTCAGGCGTGGATCGTGGCCGGCTTCCAGGTCGGCCGCGAGGCCTCGTAGCTGTCGATGTCGTCGGCGTGGCCCAGCGTGATCCCGATGTCGTCGAGGCCCTCCAGCAGACGCCAACGGGTGTAGTCGTCGATGTCGAAGGAGTCCTCGATGGCGTCCGGACCCTCGCCCGCGCGCACCGTGCGCGACTCGAGGTCCACCGTGATGGTGGTGCCCGGCTGGTCGGCGAGCAGGTCCCACAGGCGCTGGACGACCTTCTCGTCGACCTGGGCGGCGAGCAGGCCGGCCTTGCCGGAGTTCCCGCGGAAGATGTCGGCGAAGCGGGCCGAGATCACGACCTTGAAGCCGTAGTTCTGCAGCGCCCAGACCGCGTGCTCACGCGAGGAACCGGTACCGAAGTCGGGGCCGGCCACGAGCACCGAGCCCGCGGCGTACGCAGGGTTGTTGAGCACGAAGTCGGGATCGCTGCGCCAGGCGCTGAACAGGCCGTCCTCGAAGCCGTCACGCGTGACGCGCTTGAGGTAGACGGCGGGGATGATCTGGTCGGTGTCGACGTTGCTGCGGCGCAGCGGGACACCGACACCGGTGTGGGTGGAGAAGGCTTCCATGTCAGTTGCTCCCGTCGGTCGAGGCGGCAGTGATGGTGAGGGGGGCCAGGTCGGCCGGCGACGACAGCGTGCCGCGGACGGCGGTCGCCGCGGCCACCGGGATCGACACCAGGTGGGTGCGACCTCCCTTGCCCTGACGACCCTCGAAGTTGCGGTTGGAGGTCGAGGCGCTGCGCTCGCCCGGCGCGAGGGTGTCGGGGTTCATGCCCAGGCACATCGAGCACCCGGCGCCTCGCCACTCCGCTCCGGCTGTGATGAAGATCTGGTCCAGCCCCTCCTCCTGCGCCTGCAGCCGCACGCGCACCGAGCCCGGCACGACGAGCAGACGCGTGTCGTCGGCGACGGTGCGGCCCTTGATGATGTCGGCGGCCAGGCGGAGGTCCTCGATGCGGCCGTTGGTGCAGGAGCCGACGAAGACGGTGTCGACCTTCACCTCGCGCATCGGGGTGCCGGCCTCGAGGGCCATGTACTCCAGGGCCTTCTCGGCAGCGACCCGGTCCTCGGGGTTGTCGAACTGCTCCGGGAACGGCACCGAGGCGCCGAGCGGGACGCCCTGGCCGGGGTTGGTCCCCCAGGTGACGAACGGGGTCATCTCGGAGGCGTCGAGGACGATCTCCTCGTCGAAGACGGCGTCGTCGTCGGTGACCAGGCTCTTCCAGTGCGCGACCGCAGCGTCCCAGTCGGCACCCTTCGGTGCCTCGGGGCGACCCTCGATGTAGTCGAACGTGGTCTGGTCGGGGGCGATCAGGCCGGCCTTGGCGCCCCACTCGATGCTCATGTTGCAGACCGTCATCCGGCCCTCCATCGAGAGCTCCTCGATGGCCTGGCCGCGGTACTCCACGATGTAGCCCTGGCCGCCACCGGTGCCGGTGTGGGCGATGAGGGTGAGCACCATGTCCTTGGCGGTCACGCCCGCGGGGAGGCTGCCGTTGATGGTCACCGCCATCGTCTTGGGCTTGGCCTGCATCAGCGTCTGGGTGGCCAGCACGTGCTCGACCTCGGAGGTGCCGATGCCGAAGGCGATCGCGCCGAACGCGCCGTGCGTGCTGGTGTGGCTGTCACCGCACACGATCGTCATCCCCGGCTGGGTCAGGCCCAGCTGAGGGCCGACGACGTGCACGATGCCCTGCTCGACGTCGCCGAGCGGGTGGAGGCGCACGCCGAAGTCGGCGGCGTTCTTGCGCAGGGTGTCGACCTGGGTCTTGGAGACGGGGTCGGCGATCGGCTTGTCCCAGTCGAGCGTGGGGACGTTGTGGTCCTCGGTGGCCAGCGTGAGGTCGGGACGACGAACCGTCCGACCGCTCAGGCGCAGGCCGTCGAAGGCCTGCGGGCTGGTGACCTCGTGAATGAGGTGGAGATCGATGTAGAGCAGGTCGGGCTCTCCGGCCGACGACCGGACGACGTGCTCGTCCCAGACCTTCTCCGACAGGGTCCTGCCCATTGCTGATCTCCTCAGGTGTCTCGTGGTTGCCGCACCCCGTTGGGGGTCGGCGTGTGGGTCGGCGACGACAGGGGTGTCGTGGTCGCTTGCAGGAAGCGTACCGCTTGCATCCCATTAGGTGAGACGCTAATCTCAACCTATGGACACTTCAAGTGGCGTCGGCGTGCTCGACAAGGCAGCCCTCGTGCTCACCGCCCTCGAGTCGGGCCCCGCGACCCTGGCCGGCCTGGTGGCCGGCACCGGCCTGGCACGACCCACGGCCCACCGCCTCGCCGTCGCCCTGGAGCACCATCGCCTGGTCGCCCGTGACATGCAAGGTCGCTTCGTCCTGGGCCCCCGCCTGGCCGAGCTCTCCGCGGCTGCCGGCGAGGACCGCCTCCTCGCCACCGCGGGCCCGGTGCTGGCGCGGCTGCGCGACATCACCGGCGAGTCCGCCCAGCTCTGGCGTCGTCAGGGCGAGCACCGCGTGTGCGTCGCCGCCGCCGAGCGCCCCTCCGGCCTGCGGGACACCATCCCGGTCGGCTCCCAGCTGACCATGCGCGCCGGCTCGGCCGCCCAGGTGCTGCTCGCCTGGGAGGACCCCGAGCGCATGCACCGCGGGCTCCAGAACGCCGCCTTCTCCGCCGCCGCCCTCTCCGGCATCCGTCGCCGCGGCTGGGCGCAGTCGATCGGCGAGCGCGAGCAGGGCGTCGCCTCCGTCTCGGCGCCCGTCCGCTCCCCCGGCGGCAAGATCATCGCCGCCGTGTCGGTCTCCGGCCCGCTCGAGCGGCTCTCACGCCAGCCCGGCCGCATGCACGCCCCCGCCGTCCTGGCCGCCGCCGAGCGGCTCAGCGAGTCGCTCCGACGCGCCGCCGCGGAGTGATCCTTCCGGCCATCGAGTAGCCGGGGACACACGCGCCCCCGCAAGCCCTGGCGGCTGGTCATCGAGTAGCCGGGTACGCACGCGTCCCTTGCATCCCCTGGCGGCTGGTCATCGAGTAGCCGGGACGCACGCGCCCCTCGCAACCCCTGGCGGCTGGTCATCGAGTAGCCGGGACGAGCGCAGCGAGACCCGGCTTATCGAGATGCGGCGACGCACCCACCCTCGACCCGTGGTCACGGCAAGCGGACCGGTCACCCACATCTCGATACGTCGGCCGGCTCCTTCGTCGCCCAGCCGACTACTCGATGACCAACCACCCGGCCATCGAGTAGCCGGGACGAGCGCAGCGAGACCCGGCTTATCGAGATGCGGCGACGCACCCACCCTCGACCCGTGGTCACGGCAAGCGGACCG
>JBFJKO010000177.1:0-7041 GCA_041634935.1 Nocardioides sp. | reverse complement strand
GCGACGTCGCGCTTGGCCGGGTCGGCGGCCTTGCGGGTCAGGGAGTCCCACTCGTCGTAGAGACGCACGACCTCCTGGCCGAGGTCGATCGTGAAGACCTGCTTGGGCTGGCGACGCACGTAGAGCCAGCGCACCAGCGGCGCCTCGAGGATCCGCAGCGCGTCGGCCGCGGTCGGCACGCCGCCGCGCGAGGACGACATCTTCGCCATCCCGGCCACACCGACGAACTTGTAGGCCACGAACGACGGCGCACGCCACCCGAAGGTCGGCTGCACGATCTCCTTGCCGACGGTGTACGACGACCCGGGCGTCGCGTGGTCGTCGCCACCGGGCTCGAAGTCGACCTTCTCGAAGGCCCAGCGCATCGGCCAGTCGACCTTCCAGACGAGCTTGCCCTCGTCCTGGGTCGCGAGGTTGGTGCTGCCCGCGAAGTCGCAGGACCCGCACGTGTAGGCCAGGTCGTGCGTCGCGTCGTCGTACGACGTGAGGGTGACGGTGTCACGACCGCACTGCCGACAGTAGGGCTTGAAGGGGAAGCGCTCGAGGGAGTCGACGGGTGCCTCGGACGACGCGCCCTCGGTCTCGCCGCCGTCGAGATCGGCCTCGGTCGCGGGCGCCTTGGTGCGGAAGCGCGCCATGACGGTCTCGATCTCGCGGCGCTGGGAGACGGCGTGCAGCACCTGGTCGCGGTAGGCGCCGGAGGTGTACATCTGCGTCTGCGAGACCTCCTCCATCTTCACGCCCATCTCGCGCAGCGAGGTGACGAGGGGCTCCTTGTAGTGCTCGGCCCAGGAGACGTGACAGCCGTCGGGGTCGGGGACGGCCGACAGCGGGCGACCGATGTGCTCGGCCCACGACGGGTCGACGCCGGCGGGCACCTTGCGGAAGCGGTCGTAGTCGTCCCAGCTGTGCAGGTGACGCACGGGCAGGCCGCGTCGGCGGATCTCCTCGGCCACGAAGTGCACCGTGAGGAACTCGCGCAGGTTGCCCAGGTGCACCGGACCCGACGGGCTCGCGCCCGAGGCGCACGTGATCAGCGTGGCGTCCTCGCCGGCGTGCCGGATCGCGTCGTCGGCCGCCCTGGTCACCCAGTCGGTCGGTTCGGTGCTGCCTGCGTCGTTTCCTCGTCCTCGTGCCACGGGGCCACGCTATCGGGCCCTCGGCGGGCGCCCGTCAGGCGTCGGTCGGCAGGACCAGGGAGTACGCCGCGGGCTGCAGGCGCCACGAGCGGTGACGCTCGGGGCCGCTGATCTCGCCGTCGGCGCTGATCCAGAACTCCTCGCCGCTGATGGTCACCTGGGAGGCCTTCATGCTCATCACGTCGGCGTGCTCGGGGTGGGTGCCGAGGCCGAGACGGCCGGCGTAGATGAGGCGCGAGATCGGACCGGTGGCCTGGGAGATCATCACGTCGGCGCGCCCGTCGCTCGGGTCGGCGTCCGGGGTGAGCTCCGTGCCGCCGCCCACCGACGCGCCGTTGCCGATGGCGACCTGGAGCACCGGGGTGTCGAAGTCGGAGACGACCTCGCCGTCGACCTCGACGCGCAGTCGGACGACGGGTGGGTTCCAGGCGGTGATCGCGGCACCGATCGGGTAGCCGAGCTTGCCGAGGTTGACCTTCTTGTAGCCGACCGAGCCGAGCCGGTCCTTCCACCGGGCCGAGCGGCGGCTGGCCGCGGCGCCGGCGCCGACGTGGACGCCGTTGACCACGATCTCGCCGACCTCGTCGACGAGCAGGTCCATCGGCCGGGGCGTGCCGTCGAGCAGCACCCGCGCGGCCTCCTCGACGTCGAGGGGGATGCCGGTCCCGCGGGCGAAGTCGTTGCCGGTGCCGAGGGGGATCAGGCCCAGGACGCTGCCCTCGAGCTCGTTGCGGCGGTGCAGGGCGGAGACCACGGCGTGCAGGCTGCCGTCACCCCCCGCGACGACGATGCGCCGCGACGCCGCGCGGTGCAGGACGCCGTCCAGCTCGCCGGGGTCGCCGGTCGCCTGCACCTCGACGGACGCGCGCTCGCGCAGCACCGCTAAGGCGAGGTCGAGGGTTTCCTCGTCGGCGGTGCCGGCGCCCTTGTTGGTGATGACGAGGAGGGGTTCTGACATGACGCGACCATATCCGCAGCCACCCCCGACCGGTGCCGCGCCTCGCGACGGTTCGGCGGCGCGGCGCCGAAGTTGGTAGCGTGGCGTCGCAAGAGCCCCGGTGCTGTTGCGCCGGGGTCTTTGCACGTCTGGGGTCCGGCGCGGAGCCGAGGGCACGCCGGACGCCCGCCAGACGGACGCCGGACGACATTGGACGACGCAGCAACGGACAGGGAGTGAGCATGCCGGCCATCGCGATCATCGGAGCCCAGTGGGGCGACGAGGGCAAGGGCAAGGCGACCGACCTTCTCGGTAGCCGCGTCGACCACGTGGTGAAGTTCAACGGCGGCAACAACGCCGGCCACACGGTCGTCATCGGCCAGCCCGACGGAAGCAGCGAGAAGTACGCGCTCCACCTGCTGCCCAGCGGCATCCTGAGCCCCAACTGCACGCCGGTCATCGGCAACGGCGTCGTCGTCGACATCGACGTCCTCTTCGAGGAGATCGACGGCCTCGAGGCGCGCGGCGTCGACACCTCCAAGCTGAAGATCAGCGCCAACGCCCACGTGATCGCCAGCTACAACCGGGCGCTCGACAAGGTCACCGAGCGCTTCCTCGGCTCGCGGCGCCTCGGCACGACCGGTCGCGGCATCGGGCCGACGTACGCCGACAAGATGAACCGCATCGACATCCGCATCCAGGACCTCTTCGACGAGAAGATCCTCACCGCCAAGGTCACCGGCGCGCTGGAGCTGAAGAACCAGATCCTCACCAAGGTCTACAACCGTCGCGCCGCCGAGGTGGAGGAGATCGTCGCCGAGCTGCTCACCCACGCCGAGCGACTGCGCCCGATGGTCTGCGACACCGGACTGTTCCTCAACCAGGCGCTCGACAACGACGACATCGTGCTGCTCGAGGCCGGCCAGGCCACGCTGCTCGACGTCGACCACGGCACCTACCCGTTCGTGACGTCGTCCTCGGCGACCTCCGCCGGCGCCTGCACCGGCTCCGGCATCCCGCCCATGCGCCTCGACCAGGTCATCGGCATCGTCAAGGCCTACACGACCCGCGTCGGCGAGGGACCGTTCCCGACCGAGCTGTTCGACGAGTCCGGCGAGCACCTGCGCACGGTTGGTGCCGAGTTCGGTACGACGACCGGTCGCCCGCGTCGCTGCGGCTGGTACGACGCCGTCATCGCCCGCTACGCCGCGCGCGTCAACGGCGTCACCGACTTCGTGCTCACCAAGCTCGACGTGCTCACCGGCCTCGAGCAGGTGCCGGTGTGCGTGGCCTACGACGTCAAGGGCGTGCGCCACGACGAGATGCCGGTCAACCAGTCCGACTTCCACCACGCCGTACCGATCCTGGAGTACTTCCCCGGCTGGACCGAGGACATCTCCGAGTGCCGCACCTTCGACGACCTGCCCGCCAACGCGCGCTCCTACGTCGAGGCCGTGGAGAAGATGTCGGGCTCGCGGATCTCGGTGATCGGCGTCGGTCCGTCGCGGGCGGCGACGATCGTGCGGCACGAGCTGCTCTGACGCCTGCCGGAATCCCCGGATCACCGGGTGTTCCTGACGTTCTCAGGGGATGTTTCCCCTGAGGACGTCAGGGGTTCCCTGATATCCGGGGATTCCTGCACGTGCACCACTCCGTAGGATCAACGCCCGTGAAGACCCTCGTGATCGGTACCGGCGGGCGCGAGCACGCCCTGGCGCGTGCGCTGTCCCTCGACCCCGCGGTGAGCGAGGTGCACGCCGCGCCCGGCAACCCCGGCATCGCGGCGGTCGCGACCCTGCACGCGGTCGACCCGCTCGACGGTGACGCCGTCGCCGACCTCGCCGAGCGCCTCGGCGTCGGCCTGGTCGTCGTCGGACCCGAGGCCCCGCTGGTCGCCGGCGTGGCCGACGGCGTCGCCGCCCGCGGCATCCCGGTCTTCGGCCCCAGCGGGGCTGCTGCCCAGCTCGAGGGGTCCAAGACGTTCGCCAAGGACGTCATGAACGCCGCCGGCGTGCCGACGGCGCGCTCCTTCACCTGCACCACCCCCGAGGAGGCCGCGGCAGCCCTCGACGAGTTCGGACCGACGTACGTCGTCAAGGACGACGGCCTCGCGGCCGGCAAGGGCGTCGTCGTCACCGACGACCGCGCCGAGGCGCTGGCTCACGCGACCGCCTGCGAGCGGGTGGTGATCGAGGAGTTCCTCGACGGGCCCGAGGTCTCGCTCTTCGCGCTCACCGACGGCACCACGGTCTACCCGCTCCAGCCGGCGCAGGACTTCAAGCGGATCTTCGACGGCGACGCCGGCCCCAACACCGGCGGCATGGGCGCCTACACGCCGCTGCCGTGGGCGCCGGAGGGCCTGGTCGAGGAGGTGCTGCGCGACGTGCTGCAGCCGACCGTCGACGAGATGGCCCGCCGCGGCACCCCCTTCGTCGGACTGCTGTACGCCGGGCTCGCGCTCACCTCGCGCGGCACCCGCGTCATCGAGTTCAACGCCCGCTTCGGCGACCCCGAGACCCAGCCGCTGATGGCGCTGCTCGACTCCCCGCTCTCGCCGCTCCTGCTCGGTGCCGCCACCGGCACGCTCGCCGACGTCGCGCCGCCGTCGTGGAAGTCCGGGGCCGCGGTCGCCGTGGTGATGGCCAGCGCGGGCTACCCCGAGTCGTCGTCGAAGGACGACGTCATCACCGGCCTCGGCGCGGCCGAGGCGCTGCCCGACGTGCACGTCATCCACGCCGGCACCGCGGAGACGGACGGCGACCTGGTCACCGCCGGCGGACGCGTGCTCGCGGTGGTCGCCACCGGCACCGACATCGCCGCCGCCCGGACGTCGGCGTACGACGGGGTCGCGGCGATCTCGTTCGAGGGCGCTCAGTCGCGCACCGACATCGCCGCCGGGCTCTGAGCTGCGGTAGTCCCCGACGAGGTGGCCCCTCACGCCCCCGGGGGGCTGGCTTCCGCGCCTGTGGAGAGCGAGCGGCGCCGTCCCTCGGTCGGTGTCAGCCTTCCCTTGATGACGCTCGGGCGTCACCATGGAAGGGAAGTCGATGTGTCCGCCGTTGTACCCGATCCAGGGGAGCCGATGCCCGTCACGCAGCAGTGGGAGCCGGACGCGCCACTCCAGCGGCTGCGCAGGTCGTGGGAGGAGTACCTCCGGTTCCCCGAGAAGCCCAAGGCCGAGTACGTCGACGGCGAGGTCGTCGTGACGCCGCCCGTGTCCGTCGTCCACGGCATCGCCACGGTCGCCCTCGGCCGGGCACTGAGCGACGGGCTCCCGCAGCTGATCGTGCTCGGCGAGGTCGGCCTCGCCCTGCCCCGCAACCGCCTGCGGGCCCCGGACCTGATGGTCGTCGAGCATCGACCCGACAAGACGTGGGTGACCGACGCGCCGGTGCTGGTCGTCGAGGTGCTCTCGCCCAGCACCCGCCTGGAGGACCTCGTCCGCAAGTCGGCGGAGTACGCCGAGGGTGGGGCCGGTCAGTACTGGGTCGTCGATCCTGAAGCGCGGGTGATCGAGGTGCTGAGCAATGTCGACGGCGAGTGGGACACGCTGCTCCGCCTCGACGAGCACACGAAGACGGGCGAGGTCGTCGTCGGTGACCACGGCGTCGTACGGCTCGACCTCGACGTGATCGTCCCGACCTGAGGCCACCGTCGGCGGTAGTCCCTGACGAGGTGGCCCCTCACGACCACGAACCGGGGCCATTTCGTCAGGGACTACCGCTCGCGGGACAATGGCGCCCGTGACCGCACCCAACGTCCCGAACGTCCTCGCCACCCGCTACGCCGGCGCCGATCTCGCCCAGATCTGGTCGCCCGAGCACAAGATCGTCCTCGAGCGGCAGCTGTGGATCGCGGTCATCAAGGCCCAGCGCGACCTCGGCATCGAGGTGCCGGACGGCGTCGTGGAGGCCTACGAGGCCGTCGTCGACCAGGTCGACCTCGGTTCGATCGCGGCGCGTGAGCGGATCACCCGCCACGACGTGAAGGCGCGCATCGAGGAGTTCTGCGCGCTCGCCGGGCACGAGCACATCCACAAGGGGATGACGAGCCGCGACCTCACCGAGAACGTCGAGCAGCTGCAGCTCAAGGCCTCCCTCGAGCTGCTGCGCGACCGCGCGATCGCGACCCTCACCCGCCTCGCGCGCCTGGCCGCCGAGCACGAGGCCACCGTCATGGCCGGCCGCTCCCACAACGTCGCCGCCCAGGCCACCACCCTCGGCAAGCGCTTCGCCACGGCCGCCGACGAGCTGATGATCGGCGTCGAGCGCATCGAGCAGCTGCTCGCGCGCTACCCGCTGCGCGGCATCAAGGGCCCGATGGGCACCGCCCAGGACATGCTCGACCTCCTCGACGGCGACGAGTCCAAGCTCGCCGACCTCGAGCATCGCGTCGCCGCGCACCTCGGCTTCGAGCGGGTGCTCACCAGCGTCGGCCAGGTCTACCCCCGCAGCCTCGACTTCGACGTGCTCTCCGCCGTCGTCCAGCTCGTCGCGGCGCCGTCCAACCTCGCGACGACGATCCGCCTGATGGCCGGCAACGAGATCGTCACCGAGGGTTTCAAGGAGGGCCAGGTCGGCTCCTCGGCGATGCCGCACAAGATGAACACCCGCTCCTGCGAGCGCGTCAACGGCCTCGCGGTCGTCATCCGCGGCTACCTCTCGATGGTCGGCGAGCTCGCCGGCGACCAGTGGAACGAGGGCGACGTCTCCTGCTCCGTCGTACGGCGGGTGGCACTGCCCGACGCGTTCTTCGCCGCCGACGGGCTCTTCCAGACCTTCCTGACGGTGCTCGACGAGTTCGGTGCGTTCCCGGCCGTCATCCAGCGCGAGCTCGACCGCTACCTGCCTTACCTGGCCACCACCAAGGTGCTGATGAGCGCGGTGCGCAACGGCGTCGGCCGGGAGAGCGCCCACGAGGCGATCAAGGAGGCGGCCGTCGGCACCGCGCTGGCGATGCGCCAGG
>JBFJKO010000176.1:0-7058 GCA_041634935.1 Nocardioides sp. | reverse complement strand
CCGGTGGTGGGGGCTTCGTCGCCGCTCGCGGGGCTCGCTGCTCAGCCTCCGGTGGTGGGGGCTTCGTCGACGCTCGCTTGCGCTCGCTGCTCAGCCTCCGGTGGTGGGGGCTTCGTCGACGCTCGCTGGGGCTCGCTGCTCAGCCTCCGACGTCAGCAGCCCACGTCGGTGACGTCGAGGTCCACGCGCGTGCCCAGTGAGTGGCCCGAGCAGTAGTAGAAGCTCAGCAGGCGGTCGCGGCGCAGCCGCACCGGTGCCCACTCGCCGTCACCGACCGGCTCGAGGTAGCGGTAGGACGGCTTGAGCAGCCGCTTGGCGGTGCCCCGGTGCTTGAGGTAGCGGTCGAGCCAGCGCTGCACGTACACGCTGGTGAGGTCCTGGCCGTAGCGGCTGGCCGGCAGCACCAGCGGGACGTCGGTGTAGTCGAGGTGGGTGCTGGCGCGCGGCACGACCAGCATCGTGTCGACGCCTGCCTCGTGCCAGGCGTCGAAGCCGGTGGCGCGTTCGCGTCGCGGGTCAGGGCCGTCGGGCGAGGGCTCGGGGAACAGCGACGAGCCGCCGCTGAGCGTCCAGGGGCTGACCGTGAAGCCGTACTCCGACTGCACCGCCAGCGCAGGCACGACGGGGGTGTTGCCGCTGCCGTCGAGGGCCCCGGACGACGACGGGCCGGTGAGCTTGTCCAGCGCCACCACCGCGGCTACCCGGCGGTCGGTGCTCTGCACCTTCGAGACCGCCGACGCGCCGAGTGAGTGGCCGATGATCGCGATCTTCCTGGTGCGCCCCGGCGTCGCCGTACGGCGGTCGCGGGAGCGGTCGAAGGAGCGCCAGTAGGGGTTCACGTCGTCCCCCGCGCCCTCGGTGGCGTGGCGGTAGCGCTTCCGCGGCGTCGAGGTGAAGAAGCTCAGGGCGTCCTCGGTGCCGACGACGAAGTTGGAGAGCTGCTGGAAGGGGACGCCCGGGCAGCCGAACATCTCGCCGTCCTGCGGTTCGGCGAACGGGTTGCAGAAAGGCAGGGCGCTGACGCTCTCGTTCTCGTGGGGCAGCGTCTCGCTCGTGCCCTGGCCCTGGACGTCGTAGGTGAGCACGACGTAGCCGCGCTCGGCGAGGTCCTGGGCGAGCCACTCGTACATCCCCTCCGAGCCCTGCACCGACCCCTCGGTCAGGACGACGCCGGGGAACGGACCGCGCAACCGCTTGCCGGTGTAGGGGTCCTTCGCCTTGCGCAGCGGCGCGTAGACGTGACCGCGCAGCAGCGCGCCGTAGCGGTTGGTGAACGCCACCGCCTTGGTGCGGCCCCGGGTGCCGGCCCAGTCGGCCCGCAGCGGGTTGCCGACGTTCCAGCCCGGGAAGACGTTGCCGGCGGTGAGCGCGAGCCGGGTCGGGGAGGCGACTTGCGTCAGCAGTTGCGCCACGCTGGTGGCGCTGGTCTCGGCGACGAGTGCAGGCAGGTAGGCCGGGTTGCGCAGCTGCCCGCCGGGACCGGTGATCCGGCCGTAGGCATCCGCGATGTTCTGCGTGTCGCGCACGGTGTACGCCGGGTCGTCGGGGCCTGCGGGCCCCGCCGCGGTGGCCGGGACGGACGCCGTCGGGATCGCCAGTCCGAGCGCGAGGGTCGCGGCGACGAGCAGCGAGCGAGGGGTAGGGGTCATGCCCTGCCCAACGAGCCAGGCCGGAGCGGGTGACGGCCCTCACCGGGCGTGCCGGGACCGTGGACCTGCTGTGGCCCATCCGGCGAGCGTCTGAGAGGCTCGGCGCCCGTGACCACCTCTGCGCCCGCCCGCGGCGGCATCGACGGCTTCTTCCAGATCACCGAGCGCGGCTCGAACGTCGCTCGGGAGGTGCGCGGCGGCATCGTGACCTTCCTGACGATGGCCTACATCATCGTGCTCAACCCGCTGATCCTCGGCTACGTGCAGGACTCCGAGGGCAACTTCCTCGGGGGTGGCGCCGAGCCCAACCTGCCCGCGATCGCGGCCGGCACGGCGCTCGTGGCGGGCCTGCTGACGATCCTGATGGGCGCCGTCGCCAACTTCCCGCTGGCGCTGGCCACCGGCCTGGGGCTCAACGCGTTCGTGGCCGTGGCCATCGCCACCCAGTCGACCTGGGCCGACGCGATGGGCCTGGTCGTGCTCGAGGGTGTCGTGATCCTGGCCCTGGTGCTGACCGGCTTCCGCACGGCGGTCTTCCACGCCGTACCGACCCAGCTGAAGGTCGCGATCTCGGTGGGGATCGGCCTGTTCATCGCGCTGATCGGCTTCGTCGACGCCGGGTTCGTCAGCCGGATCCCCGACGCCGCCCAGACCTCCGTGCCGGTCCAGCTCGGGTCCACCGGCACCCTGTCCGGCTGGCCGGTGCTGGTCTTCGCCGGCGGGCTCGTGCTGCTGGTGGCGCTGTGGGTGCGGAAGGTGCGCGGCGCCATCCTGATTGCGATCGGCACCGCCACGGCGGTCGCGCTCGTGCTCGAGGCCGTGCTCGACCTCGGTCCGCGCATCGAGAACCCCGGTGGCTGGTCGCTGACCGTGCCGCGCGTCGACGGCTTCGTCGACCTCCCCGACTTCGGCACGCTGGGTCAGTTCTCGCTCTTCGGGGCCTTCACCTCGATCGGCGTGATCGCCGCGCTGCTCCTGGTCTTCTCGCTGATGCTCGCTGACTTCTTCGACACCATGGGCACGATGACGGCCATCGGCGCGGAGGCCGGCCTCAACGACGAGGAGGGCACCCCGCCGAACATGGAGCGGATCCTGGTCGTCGACTCCGTGGCCGCGATCGCGGGCGGCATGGGCGGCGTCTCGTCCAACACGTCCTACATCGAGTCCGCCAGCGGCGTGGGCGAGGGCGCGCGCACCGGGTTGGCCTCGCTGGTGACCGGGGCGCTGTTCCTGCTCACGATGTTCTTCACCCCGGTCGTCGAGGCGATCCCGTCCGAGGCGGCCGTGCCTGCGCTGGTCCTCGTCGGCTTCCTGATGATGCAGCAGGTCGCCAAGATCGACTGGGCGGACGTCGAGATCGCGCTGCCGGCGTTCCTGACGATCGTGCTGATGCCCTTCACCTACTCGATCACCGTGGGCATCGGAGCAGGCTTCCTGGCCTACGTGCTGATCAAGCTCGTGGTCGGCAAGGCGTCGGCCGTGCACCCGCTGCTCTGGGTCGTCTCGGCGTTGTTCGTCGTCTACTTCGCCATCGAGCCGGTCACCGACCTGCTCACCTGAGCAGGCCGGCGACGGTCGTCTCCGGTCGGGAGGCTCAGGCGACGGGCTCGAGCACGAAGACCGGGATCTCGCGCTCGGTCTTCGCCTGGTAGTCGTCGTAGTCGGGCCAGACCGCGGTCGCGCGCTCCCACCAGGTGGCGCGCTGCTCCCCGGTGACCTCGCGGGCGACGTACTCCTTCGGCTCGGGGCCGTCCTGGACGTCGACGCGCGGGTCGGCGACGAAGTTGTGGTACCACGCGGGGTGCTCGGGGGCGCCGCCCTGCGAGGCCACCGCGGCGTAGGTGCCGTCGTGCTCGACGCGCATCAGCGGGGTCTTCCGCAGCTTGCCCGACTTGGCGCCGCGCGAGGTGAACACGACGATCGGGACGCCGCGCATGGTGTTGCCCTCGGTGCCTCCGCTGCGCTCGTAGAGCGCGACCTGGTCGCGCACCCACTCGGACGGGCTGGGCTCGTACTCGCCGTGAAGAGTCATGTGCGACCCAACGCCGACCGGTCGTCGAGGATTCCCGCGTCGGCCCCCCGTCGGCCCCCGCGTCGCGGGTGGGTCAGTCCTCCAGCCGCAGGGTCGCGCCGTCCTTCACGACGGTACGGCGACGCAGCGGGACGACCCGGGTCAGCGTCTTGAACATCAGGCCGAGGCCGGGGACCTTGGCGAAGATGCCCTGCGGCCCCTTGACCATGTGGCCGGTGCTCACGTCGTACTCGGACTGGTGCCAGGGACAGACCAGGCACCCGTCGGGCGAGATCTTGCCGCCGGAGAGGTCGGCGCCGAGGTGGCGGCACCGCTTGCTGACGGCGAAGTACTTCTCGTCGTCGTTGCCGACCGCGAAGTCGCCGACCGCGGTGACGGTGCCGGGCGGCACGGAGGCGGCGGGGACGGACTCGGGCGTGGAGGCGGGCATGGGGTGCTCCTTGGGGAGAGGTCCGACAGGCGTCGGGCGTGCCCTAGCCTGCCACCCATGAGTGCGATTGCGGGAGTGTCCGACACGTTCGACCCGGAGGCCTGGGACGCCGTGCCCGGCTTCGAGGACCTGACCGACCTCACCTACCACCGGGCGAAGGCCCACGGCACCGTGCGGATCGCCTTCGACCGACCCGACGTGCTCAACGCCTTCCGCCCGCACACCGTCGACGAGCTGCTGCGCACCCTCGAGCACGCGCGCACCTCTGCCGACGTCGGTTGCGTGCTGCTCACCGGTAACGGGCCGAGCGCCAAGAACGGCAAGTGGGCGTTCTGCACCGGGGGCGACCAGCGGATCCGCGGCCGGGCCGGCTACCAGTACGAGACCGCCGGTCACGACGACGCCGGTGCCCCGCCGAACCCGATCGACGCCGCCCGGCTCGGTCGGCTGCACATCCTGGAGTGCCAGCGGCTGATCCGCTTCATGCCCAAGATCGTCATCGCCGTGGTGCCGGGTTGGACCGCCGGCGGCGGGCACAGCCTGCACGTGGTGTGCGACCTGACGCTCGCCAGCGCCGAGGAGGCACGCTTCAAGCAGACCGACGCCGACGTCGGCTCCTTCGACGGTGGCTTCGGCTCGGCCTACCTCGCCCGCCAGGTCGGGCAGAAGTTCGCGCGCGAGATCTTCTTCCTCGGCGACGAGTACTCCGCCGAGGACGGCGTGCGCATGGGCGGCGTGAACCGCGCGGTCCCGCATGCCGAGCTCGAGGCGACCGCGCTGGAGTGGGGCCGCAAGATCAACGCCAAGTCGCCCACCGCGCAACGGATGCTGAAGTACTCCTTCAACGCCATCGACGACGGCCTGGTCGGCCAGCAGCTCTTCGCCGGCGAGACCACGCGGCTGGCCTACATGACCGACGAGGCGGCCGAGGGGCGCGACCAGTTCCTCGAGAAGCGCGACCCCGACTGGTCGCCGTACCCCTGGTACTACTGATGGGGCGCACCGCCGCAGTCGTCGGCGAGGTCGGAGGCTCCTGAACGGCGAGTGGCCGGGCGTAGACTTGCCGCATGTCGCTGAGCGAGTCGGAGTTCTACGAGGCCGGGATGTCCCTGCCTCCTGACGTGCGCAAGCACGTTGCTCTGCGACTGCTCGAATCGGTCGACTCGGATGAGGCCTTCGACATCGCGTCGGAGGCATGGCTGCGCACCGAGGTGGCAGTTGCCTACGACGCGCTGAAGGCGGACCCGTCCCGCGCCATTCCGGCCGAGGACGTGCGCGCCGAGTTCGAAGCGAAGTGGGCCGCCCGTTCATGACGGGCCGGATCCACTTCACCCCCGAGGCACGGCAGCAGCTCCAGCAACTCGACGAGTGGATCACTGAGAAGGCGTCCGCTGTCACCGCTCGGCGCTTCGTCTCGGCGATCCTCGACCACATCGACGGCATCCTGGTGTTCCCGCTCGCCGGCCGTGCGCGCGATGACGTCCGATCGGGCATGCGGACGTCCACCTTCAAGAGGCGGACGCTAGTCGCCTACAAGATCGATGAGTCGTCCGGTGAACTCGTCGTTGACATCGTCGGCGTCTTTCACGGTGCCAAGGACTGGGAGGCCGCGCTCGGGGAGGTCCAGGCCGACCCGGAGCCGGGTCGGGGATGACCGCCTACAGCTGGCGGTCAGGGGGTCAGGTCGTTGCGCTTGACCCAGCCGTAGGCCGCGGTTGCGAAGAACAGCGCAGCCCCGATGACCACCAGCCAGAACAGGCCCTTGAGCACCGCCCCGAGGATGATCAGGGCGAGCCAGGCGACCAGCAACAGACCCACGATCTTCAACATGTCGCTCTCCCTCTGTCGGATGCTCGAAACCTAGCAGCGCGAGGTGACCCGGCTCCGCCGGCCGTTCAGCCGAGGAACGCGGCGATCCGTTCGTGGTAGCCGGGCGGCTGGAGCAGGAACGAGTCGTGGCCGAAGGGTGAGGCGAGCTCGGCGAGGTCGACGTCCACCCCGGCCTCGCGCAGGGCGGCCGCCATCGCCGTCGACTGCGCGGTGTCGAAGCGCCAGTCGGAGTCGAACGACGTGACCTGGAAACGGGTGCGGGAGGAGCGCAGGGCCTCGGCCGTGCCCGGGTCGGCGAAGGGGTCGAAGTAGTCGAGCAGCCGGGTGAGGTAGAGGTAGGAGAGCGCGTCGAAGCGGTCGAGGAAGACCCGGCCCTGATGCTGCAGGTAGTGCTCGACCTCGAAGTCGGGCTCGAGGCGCCAGTCGTCGCCCTGCGAGGTCCGGCGTCGTCCGAACTTCGCCTCGAGGGCGGTCGCCGAGACGTAGTTGATGTGCGCCATCATCCGGGCGACCTTCTGCCCGCGCCACGGGAAGACGCCCTGCTCCACGTAGCGGCCGTTGCAGAAGTCGGGGTCGGACATGATCGCCTCGCGGCCCACCGTCGAGAACGCGATGTTCTCCGGGGTCAGGCGCGACGAGGCGGCCACGACGACGGCCCGCTCGATCTCGTCCGGGGCGTCGATGACCCACTGGAGCACCTGCATCCCCCCGAGCGAGCCGCCGACGGCGGCGTGCAGCCGCTCGACCCCGAGGTGGGTCAGCAGCCGCCGGTGCACCGCGACCAGGTCGGACATGTGCAGGAGCGGGAAGTCCAGGCAGTAAGGCGCTCCGGTGGCCGGGTCGGTCGAGAGGGGACCGGTGGTGCCCGAGCAGCCGCCGAGGATGTTGGCCGAGACGACGAAGAACCGGTCGGTGTCGACCGGCTTGCCCGGGCCGATGAGGGTGTCCCACCAGCCGCGCTTCTTCGAGCCCCGGTGGAGGCCGGCGGCGTGCGCGTTGCCGGTGAGGGCGTGGCAGACGAAGACGGCGTTGTCGGCGGACGGCGACAGCGCGCCGTAGGTCTCGTAGACGACCTCGACGTGCTCGAGCCGGCCCCCGCCGCGCAGGCGCAGCGGGG
>JBFJKO010000175.1:0-7095 GCA_041634935.1 Nocardioides sp. | reverse complement strand
GGCCAGCGCGGCCGCGAACCCCTCGGGTCCGCCGGGGTCGCGCCGGACGGGCCGGGGATGCAGGACGTCGACGCGCACGACCGTCGCGCCGAGCACGTGTCGCTCGAGGCCGGCGCGGACGACCTCGACCTCGGGCAGCTCAGGCATGGCGCGGGTCGGGTCAGGCGTCGCTGGGCGCGAAGGCCGCGGTGATCTCGCCGTACGCCGTCTCCGCGGCAGCCTGCTCGGCTTCCTTCTTGGAGCGACCCACGCCGTTGCCGTAGCGCCGGTCGGCGACCTGGACCTGGGCGTGGAACACCTTGAGGTGGTCGGGGCCCTCGTCGGTAATGAGGTACTCGGGGACACCGAGTCCGTGCTCGGCGGAGAGCTCCTGCAGGGAGGTCTTCCAGTCGAGGCCGGCGCCCATCGCGGAGGCCTCCTCGATGAGGGGGTCGAACAGCAGATGCACGACGTCAGCGGAGGTGGAGATCCCGCCGCTGAGGTGCACCGCACCGATCACGGCCTCCACGGTGTCGGAGAGGATCGACGACTTCGTGCGGCCGCCGGTCGACTCCTCGCCCCGACCGAGCTTGACGTGGTCGCCGAGCCCGATCGTGAGCGCGACCCCTGCGAGGGCACGGGCGTTGACCACCGCTGCACGCAGCTTGGCCAGCCGGCCCTCGGAGAGGTCGGGGTGCATCAGGTACAGCGTCTCGGTGACCACCACTCCGAGCACCGAGTCGCCGAGGAACTCCAGGCGCTCGTTGGTGGGGAGCCCACCGTTCTCGTAGGCGAAGGAGCGGTGCGTCAGAGCACGCTCGAGCAGCTCGGGGTCCAGGGTCGGGTTCCCGAGCGCCGTGCGCAGCGCTGCGTAGTCGTCGCTGATGCCCGTCAGCCCCTGGTCGAGGGGCTGACGGAGGTGCGGGATCCGGGGATCACAGCACCTGGCGACGGTCGGCGCGCGCGCCGTACTGACCGCACGTGCCGCACGCACGGTGCGGGAGGTGCTTGGCGCCGCAGGCGGCGTTCGCGCAGGTCACCAGGGTCGGCGCACTGGCCTTCCACGCCGAACGACGGTGCCGGGTGTTGCTGCGCGACATCTTCCGCTTCGGAACAGCCACAGTCTTGTCTCCTCATCAGGTGATCCGGTCGGCCTCCCGGCCGGATCGGGGTTGGTACATGTCTTGGATCGTGCAGGTCGTGCGGGTGCTGCTGGGGTCGTGCCGGCGATCAGTCGTCGCCGCGGGCCTCCAGCTTGCTCTTCAGATCCTGCTCGAGCGAGCCGAGGGCCGCCCATCGTGGGTCGATCGGGGCCTCGTGCGTGTGATCGGGATCATCTCGCAGCTGGGCACCACACTCGGTGCACAACCCGGGACAGTCCTCCTCGCACAGCGGCTGGAAGGGTAGCGCGAGCACCACCGCATCCCGCAGCAGCGGCTCGAGGTCGAGCAGGTCGTCCTCCAGCATGCTGACGCCGTCGTCCTCCTCGTCGGAGGGCCGGTCGGATGAGTCTTCGTAGACGAACAGCTCCTGGAACGTCACGTCGAGCTCGTCGACGATCGGGTCCAGGCACCGTACGCACTCGCCCTCCAGGTCGGCCGTGGCCGTCCCGGTGACCAGCACCCCCTCCATGACCGCTTCCAGACGCAGGTCGAGCTCGACCGGCGCGCCGGGGGCGACATGGAGGACTTCGATGCCCAGATCTGCCGGAGCCGGCACCGTCCGCGACACCTCACGCTGGGACCCCGGTCGACGGCTGAGCTCGCGAGTGTCGAGCACGAGCGGCGCTCTCGGGTCCAGGCTGGTCAGGGGTTCACTTCCGGGTCCGGGCACAAACAGATCAGCGAGAAGCGTACTGCTGATGTGACGGTGTGCCCAATCCGCCGACGGCGGACGGGGGTCTCCCCCGCGGTGCGGCGGCTCATCACTCGGCCTTCCGGTCGGCCATCCGGGCGACCAGGCGCTCGAGGACGAAGTCGGGCACGAACGCCGAGACGTCGCCACCGAAGGCCGCGACCTCCTTGACCAGGCTCGACGACACGAACGACGTGCCGGTCGCGGTCGGCAGGAAGACGGTCTGGACGTCGGTGAGGGCAGCGTTCATCTGCGCCATCGGCATCTCGTAGTCGAAGTCGGTGGCCGCGCGCAGCCCCTTCACGATCGCCTGGACGTCGTGCTCGGTGCAGAAGGCCGTGACGAGGCCCGTGAAGCCCTCGACGCGCACGTTGGCGAACGGCGCACAGGCCCGCTCGAGCATCTCGACCCGCTCGTCGGCGGCGAACAGCCGGTTCTTGGACTGGTTGACCCCGACGGCGACGACGACCTCGTCGAAGAGCCGACTGGCGCGTCCGATGATGTCGAGGTGGCCGTGGGTGACCGGGTCGAACGACCCGGGACAGACCGCGCGGCTCATGGTGTCTCCTCGTGGTCGGGGTCGTGGTCGCGATCGGGGTCGTCGTCCGGTGGGTCGGCGTGACCGTACCAAAGCGTGGTCTCGCCGTAGCGCTTCGCACGGCGCCTCCCGATGACCGCGGGCCAGCGCGGCTCCGGACTGCGCCGGGAACGCTCGACGATCACCAGCGCGTCCGGGGCGAGCCAGTGCTGGAGCTGGTCGAGGTCGGCGGCGAGGTCGTCGTCACTGAGCGGGTACGGCGGGTCGCTGAACACGACGTCGTACGGCTCGGCGGGCGGGCTCGCGAGGGTGGTGCGCACGCCGGCGGCCCGGACGTCGGCATCGAAGCCGAGGGAGCGGGCGTTGGCGGTGATGATCGAGGCCGTGCCACGGTCGGCCTCGACGAGCGTGACCGCCGCGGCACCGCGGGAGAACGCCTCCAGCCCGACCGCGCCGCTGCCGGCGTACAGGTCGAGGAAGCGCAGGCCCTGCCACGTGCCGCACCAGGCGTCGATCGAGCTGAAGAGGGCCTCACGCACCCGGTCGGTGGTGGGGCGGGTCTGGTCGCCGGTGGGGGTCCGGAGCCGTCGGCCCCCGGCGCTGCCGCCGATGATGCGCGTCATGACTTCTCGATGAAGTCGCCGCGGGTGTCGGTCTCGAGCGTGCCGACCGCGTCGGCCAGCAGCGGCGACCCGGCGAGGTCGGGATCGGTGTCGAGGAGCGCCTCGGCGGCCGCGCGGGCCTCGAGGATGGTGGTCTCGTCGCGCAGCACCTCGAGGTGGCGCAACCCGGAGCGGCGCCCGGCCTGGGAGCTGCCGAGCACGTCACCCTCGCGTCGGGTGGCGAGGTCGACCCGACTCAGCTCGAAGCCGTCGGTGGTGCGCGCGACGGCGTCCAGGCGCTCGCGCGCCGGCGACTCGAGGTCGACCGACGTGACCAGCAGGCACTGACCGGGCAGGCCGCCGCGGCCGACCCTGCCGCGCAGCTGGTGGAGCTGGGAGACGCCGAACCGGTCGGCGTCGAGGAGCACCATGATCGTGGCGTTGGCGACGTCGACGCCGACCTCGATGACGGTCGTGGAGACCAGGACGTCGATCTCCCCCGCCGCGAACGCCCGCATGGTCGCGTCCTTCTCGTCGGCTGCGAGACGGCCGTGCAGCGCCGCGAGCCGCAGCCCGGCCAGCGGACCCTCGGCCAGCGCCACGACGCCGTCCTCGACGGCCGCCAGCGACGGTGGCACCGTCGTGCGGTCGACGGCGAGCGGCTCGCCGTCCTCGTCGAGCTCGACCTGGTCACGCTGACCCTGCTCGAGCTCGTCGCCGGAGATGCGCGGGCACACGACGTAGGCCTGGTGGCCCTTCTCGACCTCCTCGCGCACGCGCTCCCACACCCGGGTGATCCAGCCGGGGTGGTCCAGCAGGTTGACGACCGCGGTCGTGATGGGCGCCCGGCCGGCGGGCAGCTCGGTGAGGGTGGAGGTCTCGAGGTCGCCGAAGACGGTCATCGCGACGGTGCGCGGGATCGGGGTGGCGGTCATGACCAGCACGTGCGGCGGGCTGCCGGCCGCCTTGCTCGTGAGGGCGGCGCGCTGCTCGACGCCGAAGCGGTGCTGCTCGTCGACGACGACGAGCCCGAGGTCGGCGAACTGGACCTGGTCCTCGAGCAGGGCGTGGGTGCCGATCACCAGGCCCGACTCGCCGCTGGCCAGGCGCGAGAGCGGGGCGGTGCGCTGCGACTTGGTCATCGACCCGGTCAGCAGCTCGACTCCCGTGCCCTCGGCCGCACCGCCGAGCATGCCGCCCGCGGCGAGGTCGCCCATCAACGCGGTGATGGCCCGGTGGTGCTGCTGGGCCAGCACCTCGGTCGGCGCCAGCAGCGCCGCCTGGGCACCGGAGTCGACGACGCGCAGCATCGCGCGCAGGGCCACCAGCGTCTTGCCGGAGCCGACCTCGCCCTGGAGCAGCCGGTTCATCGGGTGGGGTCGGGCCAGGTCGGCCTCGAGGTCGGCGCCGATCGCGCGCTGACCCGCGGTGAGCTCGAACGGCAGCCGGGCGTCGAAGGCGGCCAGCAGCGCGCCGTCGCCCCCCGTGCGCGCCACCGCGCCGAGGTCCTGGACCGCGCGTCGGCGGCGTCCGAGGACGAGCTGGGTGACCAACGCCTCCTCGAAGCGGAAGTAGCGCTGCGCGTCGTGCACGTCGCCGGGCTGGTCCGGGGCGTGGATCAGGTCGTAGGCGCGGGTGAGGTCGAGCAGGTCGAACTCGCGTCGGATCGGCGCCGGGATCAGCTCGGGGAGGTCCTCGACCACCGATCGCGTGAACGTGATGGCGCGCTGGAGGTCCCACGACTCGACCTTGGCGGTGAGCGGGTAGATCGGGAAGTAGTTGCCGATCGCCTCGACCGTCGCGATGTCGGCGTAGGGATCCTTGCGGCCGTCCTCGTCGGACGTGGCGAAGAGCACCATGCGGGGGTTGGTGAGCTTCCACTCGTTGTTGAACGTCTCCGCCTTGCCGAGGAACAGCCCCCGAGCACCCACGGGCAGCTTTCGTTCCTGCCACTCGGCGGTGTGCTTCTTCTTCGCGAAGAACGTCATCCGCAGGGACGGGCCGTCGGTGCGCAGCGTCGTCTCGAGCCGGTAGGCGGGAAGACCGCTGCGGCGGTCGGTGTAGGTGTGCTTCTTGCTGTGGGCGATCTCGCCGATGACGGTCAGCATCTGGCCGACCTGGAGGTCGTCGACCTTGGTGAGCCGGCCGGTCTCGAGGTAGCGCCGCGGGAAGTGGCGCAGCAGGTCGCCGACGGTCGCGATGTGGAGCTTGTTGATGATCTTGTCGGCCACCGTCGAGCGTCCGAGGACGGTGGTGACCGGGGAGTCGACGGTGATCATGCGACGCACGCTGCGGGGACTGGTCTCACGGGACCAGCCTGCCTCACTCCACCGACAGCAGGAGCGGGTACCGCTCCTGACCGCCCTCGTAGACCACCACGTCGACGTGCGGGTGGTGCTGGTCGACCCACGCCGCGGCCCGGTCGGCGAGCCCGTCGGAGTCGGCCCCGCCCACGATCGTGACCAGGTCGGCGCCACCGCCGAGCATCCGGCCGAGGACATCGGTGGCCACGTCGTAGAGGTCCTGCCCCACGACCGCGAAGTCGCCGGCGATCACGCCCAGCGCGTCGCCGGGCTCGCACGGACCGGCCATGGTCATCGCCTGCTTGGCCGCGACCGTGACCGCGCCGTGGCGGGCGTGGCGCGCGGTCGCGGTCATCTCGAGCACGTCCTGGTCGAAGCTGCGTCCGGGCTCGTGGACGGCCATCGCAGCCAGTCCCTGCACCTGCGCCTGCGTGGGGATGACCGCGACGCGCAGCCCGAGGTCGGTCTCGGCCGTGCCGGCGGCGATCTGGGCGACGCGCACCGAGTCGCCGTCGTTGGGCAGCACGATCACCTCGCGGGCGCCGCACCCGGTGATCGCCTCCAGGACCTCGCCGGTCGAGGGACGTCGTCCGGGGCCCGCGGCGACGACCACGGCGCCGGCGTCCTCGAAGAGCCGGGTCAGCCCGGGGCCGGCGGCGACCGCGATCACGCAGCGGCCCTGGCGGGGCACCTCGCGGGGCGTCTCCCGGGCGGCTCCCTCGGCCTGCCCGGCCTGCCCGGCCTGCTCGGCCTGCTCGGCCATCTGCTCGGCGAAGTGGGTGACCCGCACGCGGTAGGGCCGTCCGGCGTCGATGCCGGCCTCGATGGCGGCCCCGACGTCGTCGACGTGCACGTGGACGTTCCAGAGCCGCTCGCTGCCGACGACGACCAGCGAGTCACCGAGCGCCGCGAGCCGTTCGCGCAGGCCCGGGACCTGCTCGGCATCGGCCTCGAGGAGGTACATCACCTCGTACGACGGCCCGCCCGGGGTGAGGTCGCCGGTCTGGGCGGGCGACGGCTGGGGCAGGGGCAACGGGATCGACCGGTGCCCGAGGGGGCTGTGGACGGCGAGCGGACGACGTCCGGTCATCGCGGTCTCCGCGGCGTCGAGGATGACGCTGAGCCCACGACCGCCCGCGTCGACGACGCCGGCGTTGCGGAGCACCTCGAGCTGCTCGGGCGTGCGGGCCAGGGCCTCACGGGCGGCGGCCGCCGCGGCGGTGAAGACGTCGCGGGCGCGCACCCCCTCCCCTGCCGCGAGCTCGACGGCGGCGTCCGAGGCGGCGCGGGCGACGGTGAGGATGGTGCCCTCCACCGGGGTGCCGACCGCGCGGTAGCTGGCGTCGGTGGCGTCACGGAGCGCCTGCGCCATGGTGCGGGCGCTGGACTCCCCCGGCTCGGCGGCGGCGATGCGGCGCGCGACGGCGCCGAGCATCTCGCTCAGGATGACGCCCGAGTTGCCGCGCGCGCCCAGGAGCGCACCCTTGCCGAACGCGGCGAGCGCGGCGTCGCGGGCCGCGTCGAGGTCGTCGTCCCCGTCCGAGGAGGGCTCCCAGGACCGGGTCACCTCGCTGACGGCGTCGCGGGCCGCGGAGACGGTGAGGAACATGTTGGTCCCGGTGTCGCCGTCGGGGACCGGGTAGACGTTGAGGGCGTCGATCTCCTCGCGGGCCGCGGCCAAGGCGTCGGTGGCGATGTCGACGAAGCGCAGCACGACGGCGAGGTCGATCCCCTCGCCCCGAGGTGCTTCCTCCATCGATGCGTCCCCTACTCTGGTGTCCGGTCCGAACGGCACAGGTTAGTCACAGCGTCGCTCGAT
>JBFJKO010000174.1:0-7105 GCA_041634935.1 Nocardioides sp. | reverse complement strand
GCCGAGGCCCTCGACCCGGGCGGCGAGCCACCGCAGGTAGAGCGGCATCTCCACCACCGGCGCCGTGAACGACCAGGCATCGCGGTAGCCGAGCGGTGCGGGGGCGCGGGTCAGGCCGGGCACGGCGCCGGCCCACCACGGATCCGGCGAGGGATCGGCGAGCACCTCCGTGCCCGGCACCAGGCGGACGCCTGCGCGCTCGGCCTCGCCGGCGTCACCCGTGGCGAGCTCGCCGAACACCTCGAAGGTGCGTGAGCCCCACGCCATCACCTTTTCCTGCGGCCAGGCGCGGTAGGGGTACCAGATCGCGGCGGCCACGGCGGACGTGGTCTCCTCCGGCAGGTCGCGCGCGACCACGTCGACGCGATGACCCGCCTCGAGGAGCCGGACCGCGCAGGTCAGTCCGACGACCCCGGCACCGACCACGAGAACGCGACTCACGGGTCGAGCCTGCCCTAGTCGGGTGTCGCCGCGCCAGCGAACCGCGGCTCAGGTGGTCGCGCGCTCCTCGACCGGGACCACGGTGATCGAGCCGTCGCGCCGACCCTGGCGGAAGGAGCGCAGCTCCTCCTTGACCTTCGGCAGCAGCAGGTAGCAGGCGATCAGGTTGACCACGGCGCACACGAAGAGCATCGCGTCGGCGAAGTCGAGCACCGAGCCGAGGTTGACCACGGTGCCGATCACGGTGAAGACGCAGAAGACGGCCTTGAAGACGTTCTCCTTCGCGCGGCTGCGACCGACCAGCGTCGTCCAGGCCTTCTGCGTGTAGTAGGCCCAGGTGATGAGCGTCGAGAAGGCGAAGAGGGCCACGGCGACGGCCAGCACGTTGTCGAAGCCCGGCAGGAAGGTGTCGAAGGAGCGCGAGGTGAGCACGACGCCGGCCTCGTTGCTGATGCTCTCGCCTGCCGCGGCATCGTCGCGCAGGTCGCCGTAGAGCTCGACGTCGGCGATCACGATGGTCAGCGCCGTCATCGTGCAGATCACGACGGTGTCGATGAACGGCTCGAGGAGCGCCACGAAGCCCTCGCTCACGGGGTGCTTCGTCTTGACCGCCGAGTGCACGATGGGAGCCGAGCCGACGCCGGCCTCGTTGGAGAAGGCCGCGCGCGTGAAGCCGACGATGAGGACGCCGATCGCGCCGCCGGCGACTCCGGTGGGGTTGAACGCCCCCGAGACGATGGCCGACACGGCCGACGGGACCTGCGTGACGTTGCCGAAGACCACCAGCAGACAGGCAACCACGTAGACGATGGCCATGAAGGGCACGAGCCGCGAGGTGACCCGCGCGATCGACGTGACCCCGCCGAGGATGACGATCCCGACCAGGCCGGCGAGCACCAGACCGAACGCCAGCGCGGCGCCGTCGGAGCCCAGCGCGCCATCGGGGCCACCGGTGATCTCCTGGGCCTGGGCGAAGGTCTGGTTGGCCTGGAAGGCGTTGCCGCCGAGCGCCCCGAAGGCGATCAGGGCGACGGCGAACACGGTCACCGCCGCGCCACTCACGAACGAGCCGGCGCGCTCGAACGCGACCGGCATGTAGCGGAACGGACCTCCGCTGACGGTGCCGTCCTCGTGCACCTCGCGGTACTTCACGCCGAGCGTGCACTCCACGAACTTGGTGCACATGCCGAGCAGGCCGGCCAGGATCATCCAGAAGGTCGCGCCCGGCCCACCCACCGTCACCGCGACGGCTACGCCGGCGATGTTGCCGAGTCCGACCGTGCCCGACACCGCCGACGACAGCGCCTGGAAGTGGGTGACCTCCCCCGGGTCGCTGGCCCGGGAGAACTTGCCGCGTGCCAGGTCGAGCGCCGTCTTGACGCCGGTGAACTGGATCCCGCGGAAGTAGATCGTGAAGACGGTCGCCGCCAGCACCAGCCAGAAGACGATCAGCGGGAAGGTCGCCGAGCCGATCGTGACCTCGAAGAAGACGATCTCGCCGACGAAGGTCGCCACCGGGTCGAAGGCGTTGGAGATCGACTCCTCCACCTTCCCGATCCAACCTGAGTTCTCGGCAGCCAGCGGGAGGAGCAAGGATCCGGACATGAGGGAGTGACTTCCCCCTCACCGCAGAGCACAAACCTCCGCGACCGGACCAGTTCAGTCCAGGTCGTGAGCCGCCCGGATGACACCGACGATGCCGCCCATGATCTCGGTCAGGCCGAAGTCCTTGGGCGTGTAGACGGCAGCGACACCGAGCTCGACGAGGCGCTTGCCGTCGGAGTCGGGGATGATCCCGCCGACGATGACCGGGACGTCGTCCAGGCCGGCGGCCCGCAGTCCGTCGAGAACGGCCGGCACCAGCTCCATGTGCGAGCCGGAGAGGATCGACAGGCCGACGCAGTGGACGTCCTCGGCCACGGCGGCCGAGACGATCTGCTCCGGCGTGAGCCGGATGCCCTGGTAGATGACCTCGAAGCCCGCGTCACGGGCGCGCACGGCGACCTGCTCGGCGCCGTTGGAGTGCCCGTCGAGACCGGGCTTGCCGACCAGCAGCCGCAGCCGCCCGCCGAGCTCGTCGCCGGTGGCCTTGACCCGCTCGCGCACCTCGGTCAGCTCGGCGCCGGCCTGGGCCACGCCGACCGCGCCGCTGACCCCGGTGGGGGCACGGAACTCGCCGAAGACCTCGCGCAGCACCCCGGCCCACTCCCCCGTGGTCGCGCCCGCCCGGGCGGCCTCGAGGGTGGCGGCCATCAGGTTCGCGTCGGTCTTCGCCTCGTCGGCGAGGCGCTTGAGCGCGGCCTCGACGCGACCCTGGTCGCGCTCGGCCTTCCAGCTGCTCACCGAGTCGAGGGCCGACTGCTCGGCCTTCGGGTCGGCCGCCATGATGGCGCCGTCGAGGTCGGCGGTCAGCGGGGAGGGCTCGGTGGTCTCGTAGCGGTTGACGCCGACGATGACCTCGTCGCCGCTCTCGATCCGGCCGCGACGTGCCGCGTGCGCGGAGACGAGCTCGGACTTCATGTAGCCGGACTCCACCGCGGCGATCGCGCCGCCGAGGGCCTGGACGCGGTCGATCTCGGCGGTCGCGCTGTCGACGAGCTCGGCGACCTTGGCCTCGACCACGTGCGAGCCGGTGAAGATGTCGTCGTACTCGAGCAGGTCGGACTCGAAGGCGAGCACCTGCTGCAGGCGCAGCGACCACTGCTGGTCCCACGGCCGCGGCAGGCCGAGGGCCTCGTTCCAGGCCGGCAGCTGGACGGCGCGGGCCCGCGCGTCCTTGGAGAGGGTCACGCCGAGCATCTCCAGCACGATGCGCTGGACGTTGTTCTCGGGCTGCGCCTCGGTGAGGCCGAGGGAGTTGACCTGGACGCCGTAGCGGAAGCGACGCATCTTCGGGTCCTGCACGCCGTAGCGCTCACGCGTGATCCGGTCCCACAGCTCGACGAAGGCGCGCATCTTGCACATCTCCTCGACGAAGCGCACGCCGGCGTTGACGAAGAACGAGATGCGCCCGACGACCTTCTCGAAGTCGTCCTCGGAGACCTGCCCGGAGGCTTTCACCTGGTCGAGCACGGCGATCGCGGTGCACAGCGCGTAGGCGAGCTCCTGCGTCGGCGTCGCGCCGGCCTCCTGCAGGTGGTAGCTGCAGATGTTGATCGGGTTCCACTTGGGGATCTCGTGGACGGTGTAGGCGATCATGTCGCTGATCAGGCGCAGGGAGTGCTGCGGCGGGAACACGTAGGTGCCCCGCGAGAGGTACTCCTTGATGATGTCGTTCTGGGTGGTCCCGGCGAGCTGGTGGGCGACCTCCGACGGGTCGAGGTCGGGGTTCTGCTCTTCCGCGGCGACCTGGTACATCGCCAGCAGCCACATCGCGGTGGCGTTGATGGTCATCGAGGTGTTCATCTCGGTGAGGGGGATGTCGGCGAAGAGCTTGCGCATCTCACCGAGGTGCGGCACCGGGACCCCGACCTTGCCGACCTCACCGCGCGCGAGCGGCGAGTCGGGGTCGTAGCCGGTCTGCGTCGGCAGGTCGAACGCCACCGACAGCCCGGTCTGACCCTTGGCGAGGTTGGTGCGGTAGAGCGCGTTCGAGGCCTCGGCCGTCGAGTGGCCGGCGTAGGTGCGCATCACCCACGGGCGGTCCTTGGTGGGTCGCTCCGGCTGGGCTGCGTCCTTCTCCGTCATGGGACGAGGGTAGGACGTTGTCTACTCCTTGGTAACTCGTCTCGCGTGTGGCGTATCCGACAACGCGGATTTCTCGGGGTCGATCCCCCGGGTCGCGAAGATCCGCGGGTCGTTCCAGGCCAGGTAGCCGGACGCCGCCCCGATCAGCACCATGCCCGCAACCCCGAACGGGCTGAAGATGTGGTCGCCCCGCACCCACCACGCCCCCAGCACCAGGGCGAGGGCCGGCACCCCGGCCCACCGGTGGCGCCGCACCTGGTCGACCGCCACGGCGAGGCAGCAGGCGAGCAACGCCCACTCCCCGACGTCACCCAGCGGACGTCCGATGTCGAAGAGGTGGCGGACCTCGTCGGGCCGAGGCACGCCCGGGCCGAGCCGGTGGGTGACGTAGCCGGCCGCGATCCCGTTGACGACGTCCAGCGCCGTGTAGAAGGTCGCGTAGACGAACGCCGCCACCCGCACGAGCCATGCCGAGGCGTCGTTGCGCCCACGCACGAGCCAGACGAGCGACGCCCCCACGAGTGGGAACGCGAGGAGCCCGGGGACGTGTAGCGACCACCACAGGACCGCGGTCTCGTGGCTCAGCCGGTGCGGGTGGAGCAGGCCGGCACCGGCGAGCGACAACGCCGGCAGGGCCACGACGACCGGGAGGACCAGACGGGAGCGCATGCGCCCCACTGTGCTCCTCCCCCGCAACCCGCTCAGGCCACGACGGACCGCTCGACCTCGACGAGGCGGATCAGGTGGGTCAGGTGCAGCAGTCGCCGGACGGCGCCGTTGCAGCCGCGCAGGCGCAGGTGGCCGCCCCTCAACGCGGCGTGCCGCGACGCGACGGCCAGCACCTTCAGGGCGGTGACGTCGACCGTGGCCACCCCGCGAAGGTCCACGACGACGCGCGGGTGGGCCTCGAGAGCGTCGTAGAGGGCCGTGCGCACCTGCGTCGTGCAGCGCACGTCGAAGTCGCCTGCGAGCAGGATCTCGGAACCTTCGGTCACGATGTCCATGGGGCCACTCCCTCGTCGTCGTCGCCGGCCGGTCACACCCGAACGGCTCCTGCTACCCCTATGACGCACCAGCACACCACGAGGTTGCCTGGATTCGCCAGTCATTTCCCTGGGAGTGCCCGCGTGTCCCTTCCGGTGAGCCGTCGCGCAGGACCCCTGGCTAGGCTCGGCGCCATGGTGAACCTCACGAAGATCTACACGCGCACCGGCGACGCGGGCGAGACCCGCCTGGGCGACATGAGCGTCACCACGAAGAACGACCCACGGCTCCACGCCTACGCCGACGTCGACGAGGCCAACGCCCACCTGGGCCTGGCCGTGGCCACCGGCGAGCTCGACGACGACGTCGTCGCCGTGCTCACCCACGTGCAGAACGACCTCTTCGACGTCGGAGCAGACTTCTGCACGCCGGTGGTGGCCGAGCCCGAGTTCCCGCCGCTGCGCATCGAGCAGGACTACATCGACCGTCTGGAGGGGTGGTGCGACCACTACAACGAGGCGCTCAGCCCGCTGCGGTCCTTCATCCTCAGCGGAGGGACGCCTGGCGCCGCGCACCTGCACGTGTGCCGCACGGTCGTACGGCGCGCCGAGCGGTCCGCCTGGGCGGCCCACGCCGAGTACGCCGAGAGCATGAACCCGCTCGCGATCACGTACCTCAACCGGCTCTCCGACCTGGTCTTCATCCTGGCCCGGCACGCCAACCGCGCCCAGGGCGACGTGCTCTGGGTGCCTGGCGGCGAGCGCTGACCCGAGCTCGGCGAAGCGCTACCGTCGGCTCCAGTCGGTGCCCGGCGGCCGTGCCTCGAGCCACGCCTGGAAACCGGTGAGGGAGGCCGGGCTCATGGCCAGCTCGACCTCACCGTCGCGAGTGCGGCACCGCATCACGACGTGGTCTGGGTAGAGCGACATCCGCTCGGCCCCGAGGGCCTCGCGGCTTCCGTCGTAGCTCAACGCCTCGCGCGCCCAGGTGCGCCTGGGTCGTGGGGAGAGGGAGAACACGCGGAACCACTCGAGCTCCTCGCCCGAGTAACGACCGAGTCCCAGCACCCAACCGCGTCCGTCCCCGTGAGGACGGACGCGGTGGCTGAGCTCGAAGGTGCCGCCGTGGCGCGAGATCGCGCGCCTACGGACGACGAGGGCCGCTCCGTAGAGGAGGACGAGGAGCAGCAGGACGCCGGCAGCGTCGATCAGCCACTGCCACCACGCCACGCGCCCCTCCCCTTCCTCGGAGCACGAACCCTCGTGGGTTCGTGCTAGGACGCCTTCTCGACGGCGCGGATCCGCGCGCTCGCGCGTCGGATCCGGAGCTCGCGCTCGTCGCCGGTGGGCAGGCCGTCAGCAGCCTCCAGCTCGGCCTTCACCTCGTCGATCTTGATCTCCTCGGCGAGCAGGGCGTGCTCGGAGAGGATCGAGACCCGGTCGGCCGCGACCGAGATGAACCCACCGTCGACGACCGCGTGCACGACGCCGTCCGGAGTGGAGATCTCGACGGCGGCGTCGACCAGCAGCGACAGCAGCGGGGCGTGGCCCCGCAGCACGCCGAGGTCACCCTCGGACGTGCGCGCGATCACCATGGAGGCCTCGCCGGACCACACGACGCGGTCGGCGGCCACCATCTCGACCTGGAGGCCGGTCCCGATGTCGGCAGCCATCAGAGGTTCTTCTGGATGTCAGCCCACTTGGCCTCGACATCGTCGAGTCCGCCGCACATGAAGAAGGCCTGCTCGGCAACGTGGTCGTAGTCACCGTCGGCGATCTTGTTGAACGCCTCGATGGTGTCGGCAACCGGCACCGTCGACCCCTCGATGCCGGTGAACTGCTTGGCCACGTAGGTGTTCTGCGACAGGAAGCGCTGGATGCGGCGCGCCCGCGAGACGATGATGCGGTCCTCCTCGGACAGCTCGTCGACACCGAGGATCGCGATGATGTCCTGCAGCTCCTTGTTGCGCTGCAGGATCCGCTTGACGCGGATC
>JBFJKO010000173.1:0-7191 GCA_041634935.1 Nocardioides sp. | reverse complement strand
GCTCGGCGCCGATCGGCGCCCTGGCCGACGTGGTCGAGGGCGACGAGGGCGACGAGCTGTGGATCCGCGCCGTGGCGCTGTCGACCGACGGCACCCTCGCGGTACGCCGCTCGGCCTCCGGTCCGCTGCAGGACCCGGTCGGCCTGGGCCGGCGTCTCGCCGAGGAGATGCTCGACGACGGCGCAGCGCACCTCGACGACCCGCCGCCACCATGACTTCTCGACGGACCTCTCGACGGACCTCCTGACGGATCCCAGGGCTCGGGCCCCGCACCACCCGCACGACGGCACGACCCGCACGAACGCACGACCAGCCAGCCGCACACACGACGTACGACTCAGCAGAGGTGCACACGCATGACGCGAGCCAAGACCGCTTCTTCTTCCGCAGCGACCACCGCCACGCGGGTGGCCGACCGGATCGCCCGCAGCTGGGTGTCCTTCGTCGGCAGCGGGCCGGGTGACCCCGACCTCCTCACGGTGCGTGCGGTCGACCTGATCCGCCAGGCCGACGTCGTCATCACCGAGTCCCCCGAGCACGCGCCGATGGTGCGCCACCTGCTCGGTCTGCCCGAGCCGGTCGAGCCCGTCACCGACGAGGCCGACGCGGCCGACGTCGACGACGAGCCCCAGGGCCCGGAGTTCGTCGACGGCGGCTTCGGCGAGGACGGTCAGCCGCTGACCCACGCCGCGCGCGCCAAGGTCGTCGTCAAGCAGGCCAAGCGGGGCGTGCGCATCGTGCGTCTGCTCGCCGGCGACCCCTTCCTCTACGCCTCCGGTCCCGAGGAGGCGCAGGCGTGCGCCAAGGCCGGGCTCGGCTTCGAGATCGTGCCCGGTGTCTCGTCGGTCGCCGCGGTGCCGGCGTACGCCGGGATCCCGCTGACCAGCAAGGACCACCGCGAGGTCTCGGTCGTCACGTGCGGCGACAAGGTCGACTGGCGCGAGTACTCCGACAATCGCACGCTCGTGCTGCTCTCGGCCGTCGGCCAGATCGGTGAGATCGCCGAGGCGCTCGTCGCCGCCGGCCGCTCGCCGCGCACGCCCGTCGCGATGACGCGCGTCGGCACCACGACCGAGCAGCAGACGGTCATCTCGACCCTCGAGTCGATCGCCGCCGACGCCCGCGCGGCCCGGATGACCCCGCCCGCGATCACGGTGGTCGGCGACGTCGTCGACCTGCGCGAGAAGCTGTCGTGGTTCGAGACCAAGCCGCTCTTCGGCTGGCGCGTGCTGGTGCCCCGCACCAAGGACCAGGCCGCCTCGCTCTCCACCGGCCTGCGCGGCTACGGCGCGGTGCCCGAGGAGGTGCCGACCATCTCGGTCGAGCCGCCCCGCAACCCGCTGCAGATGGACAAGGCCGTGCGCGGCCTCGTCGAGGGTCGTTACGAGTGGATCGCCTTCACGTCGGTCAACGCCGTCAAGGCCGTGCGCGAGAAGTTCGAGGAGTACGGCCTCGACGCCCGCGCCTTCTCGGGCCTGAAGATCGCCGCCGTCGGTGACAAGACCGCCGCCGCGATCGCCGCCTGGGGCCTGCGCGCCGACCTGATGCCGTCGGGGGAGCAGTCGGCCGCCGGCCTGCTCGCCGACTGGCCCGAGTACGACGACGTCCTCGACCCGATCAACCGGGTCTTCCTGCCGCGCGCCGACATCGCCACCGAGAACCTCGTCGCCGGCCTGGTCGACCTCGGCTGGGAGTGCGACGACGTCACCGCCTACCGCACCGTGCGCGCGACGCCCCCGCCGGCGCCGACCCGTGACGCGATCAAGAGCGGCAAGTTCGACGCGGTCGTCTTCACCTCCTCCTCGACCGTGCGCAACCTCGTCGGCATCGCCGGCAAGCCGCACCCCTCCACGGTGATCGCCGTGATCGGGCCCGCCACGGCCAAGACCGCCGAGGAGCACGGCCTGCGGGTCGACGTGCTCTCGCCCAAGCCGGACGTCGACGAGCTCGTGGGCGCACTGGCCGCCTTCGGTGCCTCGCGCCGCCAGTCGATGGTGGAGGCCGGCGAGCCGGTCACCAAGCCGTCCGAGCGCAAGCCCTCGGCCCGCCGCAAGGCTCGAGCGAAGTAGCACCGTGGAGCTCCCCGTCGTGAGGCCCCGGCGGCTGCGCAGCACCGCGGCCCTACGGCGCCTCGTCGCCGAGACCTCCCTCGAGCCCCGTCAGCTGGTGCTGCCGGTCTTCGTGCGTGAGGGGCTCGGTGACGCCGAGGGCCCGCGACCGATCTCCTCGATGCCCGGCGTCGTGCAGCACACCCGCTCCTCGCTGCTCGCCGCGGTCACCGAGGCCGCCGAGCTCGGCCTGGGCGGCGTCATGCTGTTCGGGATCCCCGAGCGCAAGGACGCCGAGGGCTCCGGGGCGCTCGACCCCGAGGGGATCCTCAACCGCAGCATCCGCGAGGTCGTCGGCGAGGTCGGCGACGCGCTGCCCGTGATGGCCGACCTGTGCCTCGACGAGTTCACCGACCACGGGCATTGCGGCGTGCTGACTCCCGACGGCCGGGTCGACAACGACGCCACGCTCGAGATCTACGCCGAGATGGCGCGCGCCCAGGCCGCGGCCGGCGTCGACCTCGTCGGCCCGAGCGGGATGATGGACGGACAGGTGGGCGTCATCCGTGAGGCCCTCGACGGAGCCGGTCATACCGACGTCGCGATCCTGGCCTACTCCGCCAAGTACGCCTCCGCCTTCTACGGGCCCTTCCGCGAGGCGGTCGACTCCTCGTTGCAGGGCGACCGCCGGACCTACCAGCAGGACGGCGCCAACGCCCTCGAGGGCGTGCGCGAGGCGCTGCTGGACGTCGCCGAGGGCGCCGACCTGGTGATGGTCAAGCCCGCCCTGGCCTACCTCGACGTGCTCCGTCGGGTGCGCGACGCGGTCGACGTCCCCGTGGCGGCCTACAACATCTCGGGCGAGTACGCGATGCTCGAGGCCGCGGCCGCCAACGGCTGGATCGACCGGGAGCCGGCCATCCTCGAGACGCTCATGTCCATCCGCCGTGCGGGTGCCGACGTCGTCCTCACCTACTGGGCGGCCGAGGCCGCGCGGTTGCTCGCGCGCTGACGCTCGCCCCTCAGACGCACCACGACCCGCCAGGAGAACCTGGCGGGTCGTGGTCTGTCGTCGTGGTGGCGGCCGCTGCCGGCCCACCGGGTCTCGCTAGGCCGTCCGCTCGTACCTCACGGACGGCTGCTCACTTGCCGGTGTAGTCCTTGACGCACTGGTCGAACTTGTCGACCGCGGAGAGCGGGTTGTCGACCAGGCCGTCGATGGCGCACTGCACGAGCGCCTGGGCGTTGGTGAGCACCTCGTCGACCGGCTCGACGTTGGTCTGCGGCAGGGCCGGGAGGCTGACCGGCGGAAGCGTCGGGAGCGGGAGCTTGACGGGCGGCTTCGGGCCGTCGTCACCGTTGCCCTCGGGGGCCGGCGTCGGGGTCGGCTGGGGGCTCGACGTCGACGACGAGGAGCCCGAGCCCGACGGAGCCGGCTGCGCGGTGGGCGTCGGCGCCGGCTCGGGGCCGGTGTCGCGGGGACCGTTGGCGGTGAAGCCGGGCAGCGGGGTGAGGAACCCGGCCGACGCCGTGGCGTTGGGCACCGAGGTGAAGTCGCCCTGCAGGTAGTTGTCGGCGACCGACAGCACGAGGTCGACGTAGGCGTCGGAGCGGTTGTAGCGGAAGACCGCGGCGCGCTGGCCCGACAGGGTGGAGAGGTCGTCGGTGCCCGAGCAGAGGTAGACGGCCGTGCCGAGCGCGGCGTCGTCGATGTCCTGCGGGTTGCGCACGCCGTCGCCGTCGGCGTCGACGCCCACGACCGACCAGGTGGAGGGGATGAACTGCATCGGTCCCACGGCCCGGTCGTAGGTGGTGTCGTTGTCGAACTGGCCGGCGTCGGTGTCGCGGATCAGCGCGGTGTTGTTGGTCCCGTCGAGGGGGATCCCGTAGATGCCGGGCTTGGCGACGCCGTCGGAGTCGAGGGCGTTGCCGGCGTAGCGACCGTGGTCGGACTCGACCCGGCCGATCGCGGCGATGAGCTGCCAGGAGAGGTTGCAGGCCTTGTCGGCGGCGTTGATGACGGCCTCGGCACGCTGGTAGGCCGAGAGGGCCGCCGCGGGGATGCCGTTGGTCGAGGACGTCGAGACGATCTGCTTGATCTCGGCCTCGGTGCCCTCGAACCCGGGCGAGACCGCGTCGGGGAGGGAGATCGACGCCGGGGCCTCGATGGCCTGGGTCGGGACAGTGCCGCCACCGGGGAGGGTGCCGTCGGCGTCCGTGGTCGCAGCGACCGTGGACGCGGTGGGTCCACCGGTGAGGCTGGCGGTCCAAGCTGCTGACAGCAAGGCCAACGGCACGATCGTCGTGGCCTTCTGGAAGCGGCCGAGGCGCGTGGCGGGCATGTGTTCTCCTGGGTTTGCGGTGGGTCCACACTCATTACCCCATGTGTGCAGACACCCACCTCAACGATGCGTGTGACCCGGACGTTACGCGAGTCAAAGCAAAAATGTGACGGCGAGCACCAGATGAGACCTCCCGTGCGTCACCCCCACCCGCGCGGGCTTCCTCGGTCGGGGACACTGGAGGGGTGACTCACGCTGCCCCGGACCCGCACGGCACGGCAGGCACCTCGGCCTCCCGCGCGCTCTACGACCGCGCTCGCCACGTCATCCCCGGTGGCGTCAGCTCGCCGGTGCGCGCCTTCAACGCCGTCGGCGGCACGCCCCGCTTCATCCGCTCGGCCTCCGGGGCCTGGCTCACCGACGTCGACGGGCGCGACTACGTCGACCTCATCTGCTCGTGGGGTCCGATGCTGCTCGGCCACGCGCACCCCGAGGTGCAGGCCGCGGTCACCGAGGCCGTCGCCCGCGGGACGTCGTACGGCGCCCCGACCGTTCCCGAGGTCGACCTCGCCGAGGAGATCGTGGCGCGGACCCCGGTCGAGCGGGTCCGCTTCGTCTCCTCGGGCACGGAGGCGGCGATGTCGTCGATCCGGCTGGCGCGCGGCTGGACCGGTCGCGACGTGGTGGTGAAGTTCGCCGGCTGCTACCACGGTCACGTCGACGCCCTGCTCGCCTCGGCCGGCTCCGGCCTGGCCACCTTCGCCGTGCCCGGCACGCCCGGCGTCCCCGAGTCGGCCACCGCGCTGACGCTGGTCCTGCCCTACAACGACCGCGCCGCCGTCGAGGCGGTGTTCGCCGAGCACGGCGACCGGATCGCCTGCCTGGTCACCGAGGCCGCCCCCGGCAACATGGGGGTCGTGCCGCCCGAGCCCGGCTTCAACGGCTTCCTCGCCGAGACCTGTCGACGCCACGGCGCGCTGTTCATCACCGACGAGGTGATGACCGGCTTCCGTGCCAGCAGGCAGGGCTACTGGGGCATCGACGGCGCCGCCGAGGGGTGGACGCCCGACCTGATGATCTTCGGCAAGGTGATGGGCGGCGGGTTCCCGGCGGCCGCGTTCGGCGGCCGCGCCGACATCATGAGCCACCTCGCGCCCGAGGGGCCGGTCTACCAGGCGGGCACCCTCTCGGGGAACCCGATCGCCACCACCGCCGGCCTCGCCACGCTGCGCCTGGCCACCGACGAGGTCTACGACCACCTCACGACCACCGGCGACGTGATCAAGGCGGCGGCCTCCGACGCGCTCACCGCTGCGGGCGTGCCACACGTGGTGCAGAGCGCGGGCACGATGTTCTCGGTGTTCTTCACCGAGGGCCGGGACGGGGCCGTGCGCGACTTCGCCGACGCCTCCCTGACCGACTCCGCGGCCTACGCCGCCTACTTCCACGCCATGCTCGACGCCGGGGTCTACCTTCCCCCGTCGGCCTACGAGGCGTGGTTCCTGTCCGCAGCCCACGACGACCGCGCGGTCCAGACGATCCTGGACGCCCTGCCCGCGGGCGCCACCGCGGCGGCGGCCGCCCGGTCGGAGACGAAGGAGACCCGCTGATGAGCACGCCCGACACCGTCGTCCACCTCCTGCGCCACGGGGAGGTCCACAACCCGCAGGGCATCCTCTACGGGCGCCGTGACGGCTTCCACCTCTCCGACCTCGGCGTGAAGATGGCCGAGCAGGTCGCCGAGACCATCAAGGACCGCGACATCGTGCACCTGCGCTCCTCGCCCCTCGAGCGCGCCCAGGAGACGGCCGCGCCGCTGGCGGCCGCCCGCGGGCTCGAGGTCGTGCTCGACGACCGGGTGATCGAGTCGACCAACAAGTTCGAGGGCGAGCAGTTCGGCAAGGGCCACAACGCCCTCAAGAAGCCGTCCAACTGGCGCTACCTCTGGAACCCGTTCAAGCCCTCGTGGGGCGAGCCCTACACCGAGGTCGCCGAGCGGATGATGGCTGCCGTCCGCGAGGCCCGTGAGATCGCCGAGGGCCACGAGGCCGTCGTGGTCTCCCACCAGCTGCCGATCTGGACGACGCGCCTGCACGCCGAGAAGCGCTCCTACCTGCACGACCCGCGCAGCCGGCAGTGCACGCTGTGCTCGCTCACCTCGCTGCACTTCGTGGGCGACCGGCTCACGCAGGTCTCCTACAGCGAGCCGGCCGGTGACCTGATCCCGGCCGCCGACAAGAACGCCACCTTCTCCGCCGGGGGAGCCCCCGAGGAGAAGAAGCCCTGACATGACGACCTCGCGGTCCGCTCGGGCCACTCGGCTGCTCGCACTCCTCCTCGGCCTCGCGCTCGTGGGTGGGGTCACGAGCGGCTGCAGCACGCTCGGAGGCACCGACGACGCCAACTTCGTCGTCGGTGACGGCACCGTCGTGCAGATCGACCCCGCCGACCGCACCGACCCGATCGAGATCTCCGGACCGTCCCTCGAGGACGAGCCGGTCGACCTCGCCGACCTGCGCGGCGAGGTCGTCGTCCTCAACATCTGGGGCTCGTGGTGCAACCCGTGCCTGGCCGAGGCGCCGATCCTGCAGGAGGCCTCGGAGCAGGTCGACGCCGAGTTCGTCGGGCTGAGCTTCCGCGAGACGTCCTTCGACAACGCGCGCGCGGTCGAGCGCCGCTTCGGCATCGACTACCCCACGATCGCCGACACCGGACCCGGCGTCCTCGCGCTGGGCCGCTACGCGCCGCGCTCACCCCCCTCGACCTACGTCCTCGACACCCAGGGCCGGGTCGCGGCGGTCATCAGCGGCGCGATCACGTCCGCCGCGACGCTGGAGGGGATCGTCGAGGACGTCCGGGCG
>JBFJKO010000172.1:0-7207 GCA_041634935.1 Nocardioides sp. | reverse complement strand
GCGGCTGCGACGAGCCGGGAGCGGAGCTGGGCGGAGAAGGCCGGGCGGGGCTCGACCGGGGTGACCTCGCGCAGCGTCGCGACGAGGGCGAGCAGGTCGTCGTGGCGCTCGGCCGCCGGAGCGTCGGTCGCCGACCGGAGGTGGGCCGGGGTGGACAGCAGACGGTCGAACTCGTCGGCCCGTCGTCGTGCGCCGAAGTGGGGGTTCATCGCTGTCCTCCTCTGCTGGGTGATCGGGTGGTGGCCACGGGCGCCGGGCCGCCGGGGGAGCCGGCGCGGGCCGACATCCGGTCCAACGAGGAGCGGGACGGGAAAGTTACGGGTGTGAGCACGATCGCATCGAGGGTCGTCATCAGTCGCGGATCCCCTCGGGCATCAGCTTGGCGAGGTTGCGCACCCCGCGCAGCTGCAGCTACTTGACGGCGCCGTCGCTGCGGCCCAGGGCCGCAGCGGTCTCGGCGATGCTCATCCCCTGCAGGAACCGCATCACCAGGCAGTCGCGCTGCTCGTCGGGCAGCTCGGTGAGGGCCTGGAGGAGCAGCTCGTTGGTGAGCCCCGCGAGCACGACCGACTCGGGACCCTCGGTCGCGTCGTCGTGGTCGCCCATGTCCTCGGTGGTCATCTCGAGGCGGGTGCGGCCGGCCTTGAAGTGGTCGGTGGCGAGGTTGCGGGCGATCGTCATCAGCCAGGCGCCGAAGTCCTTGCCCTGCCAGCGGAAGCTCTTCATGTTGCGCAGCGCGCGGAAGAAGGTCTCCGAGGTGAGGTCCTCGGCGAGGGGCGCGGAGCGGGTGCGGTAGAAGAGGAAGCGGTAGACCGACACGTGGTAGTGGTCGTAGAGCAGCCCGAAGGCCTCGGAGTCGCCGGTGCGGGCGAGTTCGACGAGGGCGATCAGACGGGTGCGGTCGGCCTCGGAGTCCTCCGAGGACGTGGCGAGGTCGCCGTCGCCGAAGCCCTGGCCGCCCGGTCCGTGCCGCATCGACGAGCGGTCGTCGGCGACGGCCTCGGCGAGGAGCCATCTCGGCGCAGCGGGGCCGGCGGGGGCGGCTGCGGCCGTTGCCGGGAGCACCGAAGCGGGGTCGAGAAGGCGCAGCACGGCCTCACGCAGGGCATCGAGCCCGCGCGCGACATCCGGCCTCTCATGAGGCATGTGCGCCCTCCCGCAGCTGATCGATCGCGACGATCTGTGCCGATCCTAGGTCAGGTCTGACGATCCTGGTAGGAGTTCACGAAGGTTGTACGGCGCACCGCCGGCCCCGACGGGCCGTGCTCAGCCCGCCGTACGGCGCCGCAGCGACCCGCCGGCGACCACGGCACCGGCAGCCGCTCCGGCCACCGCCGACACCAGGAGTCCGGCCCGAGCGGCCTTGCGACCGGTGCGGTAGTCGTGGACCCGCCAGCCGTGCTCGCGGGCGTGGGCGCGCAGCCTGGCGTCGGGGTTGATGGCGCACGGATCGCCGACGAGGCCGAGCATCGGCAGGTCGTTGATCGAGTCGGAGTAGGCCGAGCACCGCGAGAGGTCGAGCCCCTCACGGGCCGCGAGGGCGAGGATCGCCTCCGACTTCGCCGGGCCGTGCAGCAGGTCGCCCACGAGGCGACCGGTGTAGACGCCGTCCACGTGTTCGGCGACCGTGCCCATCGCGCCGGTGAGGCCGAGGCGGCGCGCGATGATCTGGGCGATCTCGATCGGGGCCGCGGTGACCAGCCACACGCGCTGGCCCTCGTCGAGGTGCAGCTGAGCCAGGGCGCGGGTGCCGGGCCAGATGCGGTGGGCCATCGCCTCGTCGAAGATCTCCTCGCCGAGCTCCTCGAGCTCGGTGACGGTGTGTCCGGCGATGAAGCCGAGCGCGGAGTTGCGGGCCTCGGCGACGTGCTCGGGATCCTCCTTGCCGGCGATGCGGAAGTAGAGCTGCATCCAGGCGGCGCCGAGCAGGTCGCGGGTGGTGAAGAAGTCGCGCCGGTGCAGCCCGCGGGCGAAGTGGAAGATGCTCGCGCCCTGCATGACGGTGTTGTCGACGTCGAAGAACGCCGCCGAGGTCGGGTCGACGGGCTGGTCGAGCGCGGCCTCCACCTCGGTCGCGGCCGCAGCAGCCTCGCCGGCCATCGCCGAGCGCTGCTGGAGGTCGAGCCGTCGAGGGCGGTCGCCGGGGGTCATGGCGGTCACCCTAGTGCGCCACGGGTGATCCGCCGACCCTCCTGCAGGCGCGTCCTCCCACCGCTCTGGCGGGCGCAGCGGCTGCTCGTAGACTGCCCCCTATGCCTTCTGCCGACGCCGCGGACCCCACCGACCGGTTCGACCGCCCCGCGGGCGGGCCCACGGGTGGTCGCGAGGGTGGTCGCGGGGGTGGCCCGGAGGTCGGTCAGGATGGGGCCCTCGACCCGGCCGCGTTGCTGGCGCGGGCCGCGCTGGAGAACCCCGACAAGCTCGCGATCGTGGAGTCCGGCGGACGCTCCGTCACCTGGGCCGAGCTCGACGACGAGGTCGGCCGCGTCGCGACCGGGCTCGGGGCCTCGGGGATCCTCGCGGGTCACCGGGTGATGATCGCGGCGAGCAACCGCATCGAGTTCGTCACCACCTACCTCGGCGCGCTGCGGGCCCAGGCGATCGCCGTGCCGGTCAACCCGCGTGCCACCGCCCACGAGCTCGCCCGGCTCCTCCACGACTGCGGGGCCCGGATGATCGTCGCCGACGGCGACACCGTGACGACGGTGCGCGAGGCCGCCGTCCTCCTGGCGGCCGAGTCCTCGCCGGTCGCCGAGCGCATCCGGGTCGTGGTCATCGGCACCACCCTGCGCCCGGGGGAGCGCTCCTACGACCACCTGCGCGCCGACTCCGCCCGACCGGTCCCGGCGCTCACCGATCCCGAGCGCGTGGCCGTGCTGCTGTACACCAGCGGAACCACCGGCCTCCCGCGCGCGGCGATGCTCACCCACCGCGCGCTGGCCGCCAACATCGCCCAGGTCGCCGCCGTCCAGCCGCCGATGATCCACGGCGACGACGTCGTGCTCGGGGTGCTGCCCCTGTTCCACGTCTACGGGCTCAACGCCGTGCTGGGCTGCGTCATCGCCCAGCGGGCCAAGCTCGTGCTCACCGACTCCTTCGACCCGCAGGGCACGCTCGACCTGATCGAGGACGAGGCGTGCAGCGTCGTCCCGGTCGCCCCGCCGGTCTTCGCCCACTGGCGCGACGTCGACCTCGCCGGTCGCCTCGGGCCGGTCCGACTCGTCCTGTCCGGTTCGGCGCCGCTCGCCCCCGAGGTGATCGCCGAGTTCACCGACCGCACCGGCGTCCCGGTGCACCAGGGCTACGGCCTCACCGAGGCCGCCCCGGTCGTGACCTCGACGCTCTGCTCCGCCGACCGCACCGGCGTCGCCGACGCGAGGGCGGCCGGCTCGGCCTCGGTCGGGGCGGCGCTGTCCGGCATCGACCTGCGCCTCGTCGACGACCACGGTGCGGTCGTGGTGGGCGACGACCCGGGTGAGATCCAGATCAGGGGTGAGAACCTCTTCAGCGGCTACTGGCCCGATGGCACCGACGGCCCGGACGAAGAGGGCTGGTGGTCGACGGGTGACGTCGGCTTCCTCGACCCTCACGGCGACGTCTTCCTCGTCGACCGGGTCAAGGAGCTCGTGATCGTCTCCGGCTTCAACGTCTACCCCGTGGAGGTCGAGGACGTCGTCGCCGAGGTCGAGGGCGTGCGGGCCGTCGCGGTGATCGGCACGGACGACGAGGAGACGGGTGAGGCGGTGGTGGCCTACGTGGTCGCCCCGGACCTCGACCCGGCGGCCCTCGAGCAGGCGGTCCGCGAGCACTGCACGAGCCGCCTGGCCCGGTTCAAGGTGCCGAGCCGCATCGAGGTCGTCGAGGAGCTGCCGCACACGGTGACCGGCAAGGTCCAGAAGGGGCGACTGCGTGGCATCGAGCGGCGCCGGGCCCTGGGGCTCCTCGAGTGAGCGACTCCAGCGCCCCGGCCGAAGGTGCCGACCGATCCGAACGGTCCGCTCGGGTCACCTTCTACTCACGCCCCGGGTGCCACCTCTGCGAGGAGGCGGAGGCCGTCGTGGCGGCGGTCTGCGCCGAGCTGGGGGAGCGCTACGAGACCGTGATGATCGACGACGACCCGGCACTGCGCGAGCGTTTCACCGACGAGGTCCCGGTGACCTTCGTCGACGGTCGGCAGCACGACTTCTGGCGCGTCGACGCGGCACGACTGCGTGCGGCGCTCACTGCCTGAGCCCTCTACCACAGCTGCGGCACCCCTCTCGGTGTGTGACGCATCACGTGTGCTAGGCCGGTCGTCCGCTCGTTTTGTTCCCGCGTTCACAAACTCCTACAGTGATCGGGCCGGGGCCTGATCAGTCACCCGAACCAGGGGCTCCGACTAGAAGGCAGAGCAGTGACCGCACGGAGTACGAGCGAGACGGCCCGGGACATCCCCGAGGCGACCGTCGCCCGCCTGCCCGTATACCTGCGTGCCCTCAACACCCTCTCGGACGAGGCGATCCGCACCTGCTCCAGCGAGGACCTCGCCTCCGCGGCCGGCGTCAACAGCGCCAAGCTGCGCAAGGACCTCTCCTACCTCGGCTCCTACGGGACCCGCGGGGTGGGCTACGACGTCGACTACCTGCGCTACCAGATCGCCCGCGAGATCGGCGTCACCCAGGACTGGGCCGTCGTCATCGTCGGGATCGGCAACCTCGGCCACGCGCTGGCCAACTACTCCGGCTTCCGCAGCCGCGGCTTCCACGTCGTCGCGCTGCTCGACGCCGACGACACCCGCCACGGCGAGGAGGTCGCCGGGGTCCGGGTCCGGGCCTTCGACGACCTCGAGGCGATCGTCGCCGAGCAGGGCGTCGCGATCGGCGTGATCGCCACCCCGCCCGCCGGCGCGCAGGACGTCGCCGACCGGATGGTGCGCTGCGGCATCACCAGCATCCTCAACTTCGCCCCGACGGTCATCACCGTCCCGACCGGCGTCGACGTCCGCAAGGTCGATCTCTCGATCGAGCTGCAGATCCTGGCCTACCACGAGCAGAGGAAGGCACAGCTGTGAGCGTCCTGGTCGTGGGGATCTCCCACAACTCGGCCCCGGTGGGGATCCTCGAGCGCGTCGCGCTCGACGCCGACGGGGTCCACAAGCTCGTCAACGACGCCGTCTCGTGCGGCAACGTCACCGAGGCGACGGTCATCTCGACCTGCAACCGGGTCGAGATCTACGCCGAGGTCGACCGCTTCCACGGCAGCGTCGAGGACCTCTCCCGGCTGCTGGTGGAGCGCGCCGGCGAGACCGCCGAGATGATGCTCCCCCACCTCTACGTCCACTACGACGACGGCGCCGTGGCCCACCTCTTCCAGGTCGCCGCCGGGCTCGACTCGATGGCCGTGGGCGAGGGCCAGATCCTCGGCCAGACCCGTGAGGCGCTGCGCCTCGGCCAGGAGATCGGCTCGGTCGGACCGGCCCTGAACGTGCTGTTCCAGCAGGCGCTGCGGGTGGGCAAGCGCTCGCGTGCCGAGACCGGCATCGACCAGGTCGCGCCCTCCCTCGTCTCCGCCGCGCTCGAGCAGTCCGTGGCCACCACCGGCCCCGTCGCCACCAACCGCGTCGTCGTCGTCGGCGCCGGTGCGATGGCCGGCCTGGCCACCGCGACCGTCACGCGCCTGGGCGCCGCCCAGGTCAGCGTCGTCAACCGCACCGCCGACCGCGCCGCCCGCCTGGCCGCCGAGTACGCCGTCTCGGCCGTCGCCTTCGCCGACCTGCCGCTCGCGCTGGCGAGCGCCGACGTGGTCATCAGCTGCACCGGCTCCTCCGGCGCGGTCATCACCCGCGGCATGCTCGCCGCCGCCCGGGGCGACGACACCCGCCCGCTGTCGGTCATCGACATCGCGCTGCCCCGCGACGTCGAGGCCAGCGTGGCCTCGCTGCCCGGCGTCCGGCTCATCGACCTGGCCGACCTGGCGACCGCCCTGCACGACACCCCGGCGGGCGGTGAGGTGCGCGAGGTGCGCCGGATCGTCGCCGAGGAGGTCACCGCCTTCCTGACCGCCCGGCGCCAGGCCAGCGTGGCCCCCACCGTCGTCGCGCTGCGCTCCATGGCGACCTCGGTCGTCGACGCCGAGCTGAGCCGGCTCGAGACCCGCCTTCCCGGTCTCGACGCAGCGGCCCGCGAGGAGATCCGCCGCACGGTCAGCCGGGTCGCCGACAAGCTGCTCCACGAGCCGACGGTGCGCGTCAAGGAGCTCGCGAACGCCGACGGCGCGGTGTCGTACGCCGCCGCCCTGGCCGAGCTGTTCGCGCTCGACCCCGAGGCCGTCAGTGCCGTGACACGTCCGGAGGTGTCATGACCACCCCCCTCGACGTCCCGGCCGCAGCAGCCATCGGCCGGCAGACCGGTGTGCTCCGCGTCGGCACCCGACGCAGCCTCCTGGCCACCACCCAGGCCGGCCACGCCGCCGCCCTGATCGGTGAGCGCCTCGGTCGCGAGACCGCACTGGTCGAGATCACCACCGACGGCGACGCCAGCCAGGCCGCCGGCACCCCGCTCGCCGGCTCCAGCGCGACGGGCGTGTTCGTCGGGGCGCTGCGCGAGGCCCTGCTCGACGGGCGGGTCGACGTCGCCGTCCACTCGCTCAAGGACCTGCCGACCCAGCCCGCCGACGGCATCACCCTGGCGGTGATCCCGGTCCGCGAGGACCCCCGCGACGTCGTCGTGGCCCGCGACGGCCTGACCCTCGGCGAGCTGCCGCACGGCAGCCGCGTCGGCACCGGCTCCCCGCGCCGCGTCGCCCAGCTGCACGCCCTCGGCCTCGGCCTCGAGGTCGTCGGGGTGCGCGGCAACATCGACACCCGCATCGGCAAGGTCCGCTCGGGCGAGCTGGACGCCGTCCTGCTCGCGCGCGCTGGCCTCGCCCGCATCGACCGGCTCGACGAGGTCACCGAGGTGCTCGACCCGCTGCAGATGCTCCCCGCCCCCGGGCAGGGCGCCCTGGCAGTCGAGTGCCGCTCCGACGACCCGCTCGCCGCGGCGCTCGCGCCGCTCGACGACGTCGCCACCCGCGCCGCCGTCGAGGCCGAGCGGTCGGTGCTCGCCACCCTCGAGGGCGGTTGCTCGGCGCCGATCGGCGCCCTGGCCGACGTGGTCGAGGGCGACGAGGGCGACGAGCTGTGGATCCGCGCCGTGGCGCTGTCGACCGACGGCACCCTCGCGGTACG
>JBFJKO010000171.1:0-7218 GCA_041634935.1 Nocardioides sp. | reverse complement strand
TCTTCGGGTCGGCCAAGCAGCTGCCCGCGACCGTCGAGTTCGTCGACATCGCCGGCATCGTGGCCGGGGCGTCGCAGGGCGAGGGCCTGGGCAACAAGTTCCTCTCCCACATCCGCGAGTCCTCGGCGATCTGCCAGGTGACCCGGGTGTTCCGCGACGAGGACGTCACGCACGTCGACGGTGAGGTCAACCCCTCCAGCGACATCTCGACGATCCAGACCGAGCTGGTCCTGGCCGACCTGCAGACCGTCGAGAAGGCCGTCGTCCGGCTCGAGAAGGAGGCGCGCACGAAGAAGGAGCTCGCCGCCAACCTTGCCGCGACCAAGGAGGTCCTCGCCCACCTCGAGGCCGGCACGCCGATCAGTAGCACCGACGTCGACCGCGAGCTGATCCGCGAGCTCTCGCTGCTGACGGCCAAGCCCTTCATCTACGTCTTCAACTGCGACGCCGACGAGCTCGCCGACGAGGCGCTCAAGGACGAGATGCGTGCCCTGGTCGCCCCCGCCGAGGCGATCTTCCTCGACGCCAAGTTCGAGGCCGAGCTGGTCGAGCTCGGCGACGACGACGAGGCCCGCGAGATGCTGGCCGAGATGGGCGTCACCGAGCCGGGTCTCGAGACCCTCGCCCGGGTCGGGTTCGACACGCTCGGCCTGCAGACCTACCTGACCGCAGGTCCCAAGGAGACGCGGGCCTGGACGATCAAGAAGGGCGCCACGGCGCCCGAGGCGGCCGGAGTGATCCACACCGACTTCCAGAAGGGCTTCATCAAGGCCGAGATCGTCTCCTTCGACGACCTGATGGCCGCGGGCTCGATGGCGAAGGCCAAGGAGGCCGGTCGGGTGCGCATCGAGGGCAAGGACTACGTCATGGCCGACGGCGACGTGGTGGAGTTCCGCTTCAACGTCTGAGTCGGTCGCTCAGGCGGTCGTCAGGGGCAGCCGGACCGTGAACACCGCGCCCCCGCCGGGACGCTCGCCGACGGAGATCTCCCCGTGGTGGGCGTGCACGATCTCCCGGGTGATGAAGAGCCCGAGCCCGAGGCCGGGGACCGTGAGCCGCTCGACGAGGTCGCTGCGCACGAACTTGTCGAAGATCAGCTCACGCTCGCTGGGCGCGATCCCGGTGCCGGTGTCGGACACCACCAGGACGGCGTCGTCCCCCTCGCGCGCGAGGCTCACGTCGACGCGGCCGCCGCGCGGGGTGTACTTCGTGGCGTTGGACACGAGGTTGTCGACGACCTCGACGAACGACTCGTCGAGCGTCAGGGTCAGCGGGGCGCACGGGGTGAGGTGGAACTCGAGCCCGGCCGCCTCGACCCCGGGCCGAGCCGACTCCACGGCCTCGGTCACGAGCGTGACCAGGTCGACCTCGCGGCGGCGGTCACCCTGGTGCCTGTTCTCGCCGGCGACGCTGAGGATCTGCTCGACGAGCCGTTCCATGCGCACGATGTTGCGGGTGGCGACCTTCAGCTGGGCCGCGAGCTGGACGGGCCCGGCCGGGTCCGCGTGCTCGAGCGACTCCGAGGCGATCTCGATGTAGCCCTTGACCGAGGTGAGGGGGGTGCGGAGCTCGTGGGCCACGAGCGCCACGAACTCCTTCTGGGTCTTGGCGGCGGCGAGCCGGACGCTGATGTCGCGCTGCACGGTCGCCAGGGCCGAGGGTTCGCCGGTGTCGGGGTCGGGGACGACGAAGCTGGCGATCTCGACCGGGATCGCGGAGTTGTCGGCGCAGCGCAGGGTGGACTCCCCGTGCCAGCGCCCGTCCCGCATGACGGCGGGCTGCTCGATGCGTTCGGACCGCTCGATCCCGTCGGGCGTCAGGTAGTCGCGGATGGACGTCGTCGAGACGTCGAGGTCCTCGCTCAGCCCGACCATGCTGCGGCCCGCGGGGTTGAGGTAGCGCACCGACCCGTCGAGCCCGGCGATCGCGATGAAGTCGCTCGACGCGTCCACGAGCGCGCGGAACTGCTTGAGGTCGGAGTTGGCCGTGCGGAGCTCGGTGATGTCCTGGGCGATCCATCCGGTGCCGAGACGGCGGGTGCCGGTGGTGTCGTGGAGCGGGAAGAGCTGGCCCCGGACGACCATCTCGCCACCCGGCAGCTCCAGCACGAGGTCTCCGGTCCACCGTTCGCCGCTGATCACCAGCTCGTGCAGCTGGGCGGCCAGGTCGGCCCCTACAAGCCGTTCGGCGGTCGCCCAGACGTTCGAGGTGGACAGGTGCAGCAGTTCGGTCAGTCGAGGGTTCACGTAGCTGAGCCCGCCCTCCTCGTCGGCGATCGCGATGAGGTTGGGGGAGTCGTCGGCCAACGCCTTGAACCGCGAGAGGTCTTCACGGGCCTGCTCGTAGTCGGTGAGGTCGGTGCAGACGGCGACGACGCCCTCGAACGAGCCGTCGGCAGCGTGGACCGGCTCGAAGGCGGTGCGGAGGTCGAGCCCGTCGACGTTGTTGCGGATGGTGAAGCTCTCTCCGGTGAGCGCGCGGCGCAGGATCCCGGCGATCTCCGGGTCGGTGAAGACCTCGAAGAGGTCCTGCCCCACCATCTGTCCGGGCTTCAGCCCCATCCCGGCGAGCCCGGGGCCGACCGAGAGCGTGCAGATGCCGTCGAGGTCGAAGCCGTAGATGATCTGGGGTCCGAGGTCGGCGACATCGTCCAGCGACTGTGTCGCCTGTGTCGCCTGTGTCATGGGCTTCCCCTCAGCCGGTCCCGAGTGCTGCCGCGTCGGGGGGAACGAGGCACCTTCCGGCTCGAACTCTATGTCACCTCGTCGGCGCAGGAGGCGAGTTGTGCGGGCTGCACGACAGGTTCCGTACGGCGTGCCCTGCGCGCGGACCTCGCCCGGCGACGAGTTGGGTCACCGTGGAAGGCTCGGGGCGTGAGTGAACATCGCCTGAACCCGGTCGACGCCATTTGGCTCGACATGGACCGACCTCAGAACCTGATGGTCATCGAGTGCCTGATGTTCCTCGACGGGCCGGTCGACCGGGACCGCTTCGAGCAGGTCGTCCGCACCCGACTCCTCGACCTCTACCCGGTCTTCTCCCGTCGGCCGGTCGGCGGCCGCGGTCGCCGGGGCACCGGCCGGGCGCGCTGGCGCGACGTCGCCGATCTCGACCTGACCCGGCACGTCAGGGAGGTCCGGCTGCCCGCCCCGGGCGACGACCGCGCGCTCCAGGACTACGTGAGCCGTTTCCTCGCGACCCCGCTGCCGCGCGACCGACCGCTCTGGCAGATCCACCTCATCGACGGTCTCGCCGAGGGCTCGGCCATCTTCGTGCGCCTCCACCACGCGCTGGCCGACGGGATCGCGCTCACCCAGGTGCTCTTCTCGCTCACCGACCTCGAGGCCGAGGGTGATCGTGACGGCTCGTTCCACCCCGAGGGTCGGCACCACCTGCTCTCCGAGGTGGTGCAGGCGGCGCGACGCGCGGCCCCGGAGGTGCCCAGGATGTTGCGTCCGGCACGACTCCGCACGAACGTCCTCGCCGGTCTTCGCCTGGGGCTGAGCGGGGTCGGGGTGCTGAAGAAGCTCCTGCTCACCCGCAACCCCGACAGCGCCGTGGCCGGAGCAGCCGGCCGGGACAAGCGGGCTGTCTGGTCGGCGCCCCTGGACCTCGCCCGGGTCAAGGCGATCGCGTCCCACTCGGGCGCCACCGTCAACGACGTGCTCGTCTCGGCCCTGGCAGGCGCGCTCGCGCGCTACCAGGAGGACCGCGGTGGCCCAGCAGTCGACCTGCCGACGATGATCCCGGTCAACCTCCGCCCCCTTCACCTCCCGCTTCCTCGCGAGCTCGGCAACAGGTTCGCCCTGGTGATGCTGAGCCTGCCCGCAGGGCCCGCAGGGCCCGGCGGGGCCGGCCATCGGCTCGCCGAGACCAAGCGGCGCATGGACGTCATCAAGGCCTCGCCCGAGCCCGCCATCACCTTCAGCCTGATCCACGCGATCGGGCTGCTCGGCACCCGGCTCAACCGCTCGCTCGTGAGGTTCTTCGCCGCGAAGGCCACGGGCGTGACCACCAACGTCCCAGGACCGCGCGAGGCCCGCTACCTGGCGGGCACCAGGATCTCCGGCCTTCTCGGGTGGGTGCCCGGGTCGGGCGACCAGACGCTGGGCACCTGCATCTTCACCTACGCCGGCACGGTGCGGATCGGCTTCAAGACCGACACCGCCGTGATCCCCGATCCCGCCGCGATCCTGGTGGCGTTCCACGCCGAGATCGAGGCGCTCGAGCGTGCGGCCGGTCTGGCAGGCCTGCCGGGTCCGGCCGAGAGCTCACGCGTCCTGCGGTGACGGGTCGTCGTCCGCCGCGGTGGTCGCGAGGGCGCCGACGACCTCGTGCCAGCGCACGAGGAACTGCTGCTCGTCGAGCTTCTTGCGACGCATCCACGTGGTGACCTCGGCGTTGCACTTGCTCGCGTTGCACGAGCGACAGGCCGGTACGACGTTGCCCGCGGTGTAGCGACCGCCGCGGGAGATCGGGAGGACGCAGTCCTTCTGGAGCCCCTCGTCGGGGGCTCGGCAGTAGGCACAGCCGCCCCACTCCAGCTTAAGCCGCGCCCACTGGACGTCGGAGAGGTCGTGCTCGACCTCGCCCATCCGCCGCTTGCGCCGGCGGGCGTAGGTGGCTGCTCTGGTCCGGGTCGGCACGCGGCCAGCCTAGTGCGCCGCGTGGTCGATGCGGGCGGCAGAATGCCAGGGTGACCGACCACCCCGCGCTCGCCGACTTCCCCGCCCACAGCCACGACAAGCTCCGCTACGGCGACACCGACCGCCAGGGGCACGTCAACAACGCGGTCTTCGCCACGCTGCTCGAGACCGGACGCATCGAGGTCCTCCGCGACGTCAACGCCCAGCTCAACCAGGACGGCAACGAGTGGGTGATCGCCCGGCTGACCCTCGACTTCCTCGGCGAGATCCTGTGGCCGGGACAGGTCGACGTCGGCACGCGCGTCCAGCGCATCGGCACCACGTCGGTCGGCATGGAGCAGGCGCTCTACCAGGACGGCCGGATCGTCGCCCGCGCCGAGACCGTGATCGTGCAGATGAACGACGAGACCCGCCGTCCGGTGCCGCTCTCCGACGACGCCCGCGCCCGGTTCGAGGCGCTGCGGGCCTGATCAGTCGGCCGGGCCGACCTCGGCGATGTGGACGACGGCGTCTCCGGAGTTGACGACTGGGGCCTCGGTGCGGCCCACGACCATGCCGGTGCGGTCGGCGTGGATCAGGCGCACGCGCCGACCCAGGGAGTCGAAGAGACCGCCGATCCGCTCGCCCTTGGTGACCTCCTGGCCGAGGCGCACGTCGAGGTGCACCATGCCGGTGCCCCGGGCACGCACCCAGCCGCTGCGCCAGCTCTCGGCGCTGGTCGGCGGTTCGTCGTCGGGCACGGGGTCGGTCATGTCGAGCGCCGCGAGCACGCGCCGTACACCGGCGACGCCTGCGTCGATCGCCCAGTCGTCCATCCGCCAGGCCTCGCCGGCCTCGTAGAGGAGGACCTTGGCACCGCGCTCGCGGGCGGCGTAGCGCAGGGAGCCGTCACGCAGCTTGGCGTGCATCATGATCGGCGCACCGAAGGCGGCGGCCAGGGCGCGCGTCTCGGGGTCCTCGAGGTCGGTGCGGATCTGGGGCAGGTTGGTGCGCCGGTCGGACCCGGTGTGCAGGTCGATGCCCACGGTGCACTTGTCGACGACCTCGGTCATCAGCAGGTGGGCGATGCGGCCGGCGAGGGAGCCGCGGGCCGAGCCGGGGAACGACCGGTTGAGGTCGCGCCGGTCGGGCAGGTAGCGGCTCCCGATCATGAAGCCGAGCACGTTGACGATCGGGACGGCGATGACGGTGCCGCGCAGCGTCCTGGGGTCGAGGTCGGCGAGCACCTGACGGATCACCTCGACGCCCACGGCCTCGTCGCCGTGGATGGCGGCGTTGACCCAGATGGTGGGGCCGTCCTCGCGCCCGTGCACGACCCGGATCGGGAGGTCGACGTCGGCGCCGGTGACCAGGCGGGTGATCGGCAGGGTGAGGGCTCGGCGCAGGCCGGGGCGCACCCGGACGGTGCCGATCTCGAAGGAGGGGCGCGCCATCAGCTGCGCCCCCGGTTGCGTCGGCGTACGGCGAGGGGCGGTCGCGGGCCGAGGTAGGACCGGGCGGGGTCGACGGCCAGGCCCTGGCGCAGGGCCTCGCGACCCACGAGCATGCGGAAGCCCATCTCGTCGCGGTTGCTCAGCGTCAGCTCGGCCGTCAGGTCGCGGCCCATCAGGCGCAGGGTCATCGGCACGACGAGCCGCTCCTCGGAGTGGCCCGACGAGCTGCGCACCTCGCGGACGTCGAGCACCGGGCTCTCCACCTGGACGGCGTCGTCGTCGCTGGCCTGCCAGGGGTGCACGCTGTAGCGGACCCAGGCGGCGCCGTCGCGCTCGAACTGCTCGAGGTCGAAGGCGTGGATCGCCGAGCTGCGCGCTCCGGTGTCGAGCTTGGCCTTGATCCACTCGACGCCGGCGTCGGGCAGACTCACCCACTCACGCCAACCCGCGAGGGTGTAGGACTGTTCTGTCGACCCGTCCGTCAGCACGATGCCCTGTCCCTCCGTCATCAGTTGGTGAACCTCACGTGAAACTCGCGATCCTCTCCCGCGCGCCCCGGTCGTACAGTACGCAGCGACTCCGCACGGCCGCGCTCGACCGGGGTCACGACGTGAAGGTGCTCAACACCCTGCGCTTCGGGATCGACCTGGCCGGCGACGAGCCCGCCTTGCAGTTCCGGGGCAAGCAGCTCTCGACGTACGACGCGATCCTGCCGCGCATCGGCAACTCGATCACCTACTTCGGCACCGCCGTGGTGCGGCAGTTCGAGCAGATGGACGTCTACACCCCCTGCACCTCCTGGGGCATCAGCAACTCGCGCGACAAGCTGCGCGCGACCCAGATCCTCTCGCGCCACGAGATCGGCATGCCGGCCACGACCTTCGTGCGCGACCGTGCCGACGTGATCCCGGCGATCGAGCGGGTCGGCGGCGCCCCGGTCGTCATCAAGCTCCTCGAGGGCACCCAGGGCATCGGGGTGATCCTGGCCCCCGACATCAAGGTCGCCGAGGCCATCATCGAGACGCTGCAGAGCACCAAGCAGAACGTCCTGATCCAGCGTTTCGTCAAGGAGAGCAAGGGCCGCGACATCCGGGCCCTGGTCGTGGGCGACCGGGTGGTCGCCGCGATGCGGCGGGTGG
>JBFJKO010000170.1:0-7237 GCA_041634935.1 Nocardioides sp. | reverse complement strand
TCCGCTCGCACCCCGGCTACTCGACGACCAAGGGCTGGCGCTCGCACCCCGGCTACTCGACGACCAGGGCTTGCAGCTCGTGGGTCGGTCAGGGGAGGCCTGGGGCCACGGCGGGCTCGAGGCCGGTGAGGACTGGCTCGCGCACGCGCACCAGGGTGGCTCCGTCGCCCGTCACGAGCACCACGGCCGAGATCTCGGAGCGGGCGGGCGTGATGGTCATCAGGCGGGCCTGCCGGGGCAGGTCGACGAGGAACCCACGGTCGGCGGAGACCTCGACCCGCTGCGTGGGGAGGCTCTTGCCGGCCTTGGTCCACAGCGAGAGCGTCACCACCCCCGGTCCGGTCGCCCCGCCCAGCACCAGCTCCTTGGCCGCCTTCGGGAGCGCGACCGTGCCGGGGCCGGCGAGAGGCGGGGTCGCCACGCCCTGGGCGAGGTCGCCCTCCACGAACATCACCAGCCCCACGGTGGCCTCCACCGTCGAGTCGACCTGCACGCCGTAGGCGCGGTTCTTGTCGCCCTTGCCGGCGGCCGAGAGGAGTGGGGCGAGTCCGACCCTGATCACGCTGCGTGGCGGCAGGACGACGTCCTCGGCCTCGGCCGGGGTGAACACCGAGTCGGCGGTCACCAGCCGCACCGTGGCCCGGCCCTCGTCGGTGCCGGGGTTGGCGATGACGAGGGTGCGCTGCCCCTTTCCGGACGGGATCCCGAGCAGCAGGTTCGAGGTGCTGGGCGCGTCCTGGGAATCGAGACCGTCACGCCCGCCGGACCCGCTGCGCCCGATCTCCTGGAAGGTGTCGAGCACGCTGGCCGAGACCCGTCCGCGCAGCGTCGTGACGTGCAGGGCGAGGTCGTCGCGGCGCGGCACCACCTCGGCGAGGTCGAAGCGCCGCGTCTCGCCGCCGGAGATCGCGAGACCACGCAGCGCAGGCACCTCCACCTCTCCGCGTCGGCCCAGCACCTCGATGTCGACGACGGCACGACCGCCGTCGGGGTTGACCAGCTGGAGCACCGAGCGGTGCTTGGCCCCGGCGCCGACCCCGGTGAACCACTGGTCGGCCACCGGCGGACGGCAGTCGCTGCTGGCCCAGGGGCGCTCGTAGCGGTTGGCCACCAGCCCGGGAGCGAGCTCGTCCTGCCCGGTGATGATCAGGGAGCGACGGCCCACGTCGAGGGTGCTGACCCGGTCGGGGGCGAGGGCGAGCTCGGCCCGGTCGTCCTCCGCCACGAGCTGGACGTCGCCGGAGGCGCCCGACACCGAGGCGATCGAGACCTCGGACCCGCCCGGCGGGCAGACCAGGGTCGACCGGGTCAGGGCGGTCTCCACGGGGGCGACCGGCTCGACCACCGACTCGTCGGTCTGGACGAGGAAGCCCGCGAGCACGGCGAGCACCGGGAGCAGGAGCGCCACCAGGGTGACGCGGTCGGGACGCTTCACGAGCCGCTCCTCTCACGCAACGTCGGCAGGCAGAGCACCAGCACCACGAGCAGGCCCAGACCCTGGACGATCAGCAGCAGCCCGTGCAGCCACGACCCGGGCCCGTCGACGGCGTCCGCCGCGAGCTCGCGGTCGACCCGCCACGCCCGTGTGCCCGGGTCGGTGCTCGCCTGCACGAGCCCGGTCGTCGCGTCGAGCGAGGCGGCGACCGTCGCGTCGGCGGGCGCGGGCAGCAGGATCCACTCCAGCCCGAGCGCGGCGACGTCCTGCACCGAGCTCGCCGTCGGCCGGGCGAGAAGGGTGGAGACGACCTCGTCGGCCGCCTCGTCGGGAGCGCTGAACGCGAGCACTTCGTCCTCCCCGACGGTGACGCCGTCGTCGCGCCGCACGGTGTAGGCCAGCCCCTCCGCGAGCGAGCCGCGGACGACGAGGATGCCGTGCTCGGGGCCGGTCACCGAGCTCTGGAGCATGTAGGCGGGCACGATCTTGTCGGGCGTCGAGGAGAGCTCGCCGTCGCCCTGCAGCGTGAAGGTGAGGCCCGCGACGGGCACGCTCACCGCGGCGCCGGCGGCCACCAGGCCCGCACCGCGCACGAGGGCGGCGAGCCGGGCGTCCTGCTCCGGGGTCCGCGCGCGTACGGCCCCCTGCGCCCCGAGGAGCACGGCAGTCACGAGCGCCGCCTGCATCGCGACGACGGCGGCACCGGTGCCGGCGGGTCCGGAGAGCACCACGAGGTCGACGTCGATGCGTGACACGACGGCGGCGGTCAGCGCCGCCGCGAGCGCCACGAGCCAGCAGAGCCCGACCGGGATCCGGCTCGAGCGAGGGACGAGCGCGACGACGGCCAGCACCAGCAGCGTGAGCCCGGACCACACGGGCGCGCCGTTCTCGCCGAGTCGTCCTGCCAACAGGTCCAGCGTCTCGAGCGGCGCGGCCGGTTGCCGTCCGGTCTCGGCGACGAGGAGACCACCGGCGCCGTTGACCAGGGCACCCACCCACCAGGGGGCGAGCAGCACCACGGGCACCAGCAGGGCCGCGGCCGGTGGACCCACGACGGTGCGCGACAGGACGGCGGCGCGCGCCACGACCGCGCCCAGCGCCAGCACCAGCACCCCCAGGGCCACCGCGAGCCACCACGCCGTCGGCGAGAACGCCGCGCACACCGCGAGGAGCAGCCCGCTGCGCCAACCCGCTCGCCAGCGACGCTCCACCTCGGGCTCGGCGAACCCGAGCGCGGCGTGCGCGAGCCACGGGAGGAGCGCGGTGGTGACGACCAGCCCGAGGCGACCGCTGCCCCAGGCCCCGGAGGTCAGCGGCACCAAAGCGTACGTCGTGGCTGCCGCGACCAGGAGCAGGCGCGGTGCGCCCTGCGGGCTCACGAGCCGACCGGCCACCCGCAGGAAGCGCCAGGCGCCCCACAGCGCGAGGGGCACCGCACCGAGCATCAGCGCGCTCACCGCCCCGGTCGTGCCGACGACCGAGCCGAGCAGCGCGAGCACGGGCACGTACGCCGGCGCCGGGACGTCGGTGCCGAAGCCGAGCGGGTGCCACGCACGGGTCGCCAGCGACCACCACGCCCCGACGTCGTCGGGGACCGGTGCGAGGGCACCGCCGACCACCGTGCCCACCGCCGTGCGGGTGCCGACGAGGACCAGCACGACCACGAGGGTGAGGAGCAGGGCCACCGGGTTGGTGAGGAAGCGCGCGACGACGCCGACGTCCTCGAGCTCCTCGTCGTCGTCGAGGGCGCGCTCGGCCCGCAGGCGTCGCGCCGCAGAGGACGAGGGGTCGCGGAGTGCCGCATCGACTCGTCGCCGCTCGGCGACGTCGGCCGCCTGGTTGGTCAGGGCGGCGGCGAGGTCGCCGACGACGTCCAGGCCGTGACGGTAGGGCAGCCAGGCCGGCGCGAGGAGCCCCCGCGTGCGCGCGGAGCGGTCCGGGTCGCCGGGGCGACCCGCTGCCGCAGCACGACGCTCGCGTCGCGCCGAGCGGATCGTGCCCGGGCGCGAGAGCACCCAGAGCAGGGCGGCGAGGTCGTCGAGCGCCTCACCCACCGAGCGGAGCACGAGGAAGCCGATCATGCGCACGAACGTCCCGAGCGTGAGGCGCACGACCCGCCAGGGCAGCGCACGCGCGGAGCTGTTGACGAGCAGGGTGTAGAGCGCGGCCCGGCGCTCCTGGAAGTGGGTGTGACGGCCCGTCAGCGGGGTGCGCCGCAGCCCGCGGTGGGCGGCCTCGGCGTGGAAGACCACGGCCTCCGGCACCACCAGCGTGGTGTGCCCGGCGTCGGCGGCCCGCCAGCCGAAGTCGAGGTCGTTGCCGAAGACCGGGAGGTGGTCGTCGAAGCCGCCCAGCTCCTCGAGCACGGAGCGTCGTACGAGCATCCCGGCGGTGTTGACCGCCAGCACCTCGCGCTGCTCGTCGTGCTGACCCTGGTCGTACTCACCACGCTCGAGACCGGTCTCGCGTCGGCCGGTGCCGGAGATCGTCACGCCCAGCTCGAGCAGGCGACGCAGCGAGGGCCACTCGCGCAGCTTGGGGCCGAGCACGTCGACGTCGGGGCGCTCGGCAGCCGCCGCCAGGAGCGCCGCCAGGGCGCCGGGGGCCGGGCGCGAGTCGTCGTGCAGCAGCCAGACCCACTCGTGGTCCTGGCCCTCGGCCGAGACGTGGTCCAGCCGTTCGAGGCCACGTCGCACCGCTGCCGGGTAGGACGTCGAGGCGGGCGCCTCGACGACGTCGGCGACGGGTGACAGCAGCGCGACGCTCTCGTCGCGGCTGCCGGTGTCGACCGCGACCACCGTCGTCCCCGGGCCCAGGTCCTGCTCGGCGAGGCCCTCCAGCACGCCCGGGAGCCAGCGGGCGCCGTCGTGGCTGACGATCACCACGGCCACCTGGTCGGTGGTCAGGACTGCGGAGGACACCAGCGCACCCTAGAGCGCGCGACCACGGGAGGAAAAAGCCTCGGGCCCCCGAAAAGCAGCAGGACCCCGGTCATCGTCGACCGGGGTCTTCCTGCTGTGGTGCCGATGGTGCTAGACGGCGCGCTTCTTCAGCTTGCGGCGCTCCCTCTCGGAGAGACCACCCCAGATGCCGAACCGCTCGTCGTTCATCAGGGCCGACTCGAGGCACTCGTCGCGCACCTCGCACGTGAGACAGACCTTCTTCGCCTCCCGCGTCGACCCACCCTTCTCGGGGAAGAACGCCTCGGGGTCGGTCTGAGCGCACAGTGCGCGCTCCTGCCACCCCGCTTCGTCCGTCTCCGGTTCAAGGAGAAAGAGCTCTCTCATGGTTATCTGCCTCTCGACCCGGCTGTTCCTCCGCCAGGATGACGGAGGGAATAACCCCCACGCTTGCTGAACAACACTGTGAGAATTACATGCCTGTCGTAGCCGTAAGTCAAGCCCCGCATCTGCTATGGCCGCTCCGGGGGCCGGGGTCCCGGCCGCAGCGGCCCGCCACGGGGGCGGCACAGTAGGACCCATGAAGAACATCACGGTGTTGTGCGGAGGAATGGGCGGCGCCCGGTTCCTCCAGGGACTGCGTCACGGTATCGCCTCGGGGGCCCTGCCCATGATCCAGGAGGGTGTGACGATCACCGCGGTCACCAACACCGCCGACGACCTGTGGATGCACGGCCTGAAGATCTGTCCCGACCTCGACACCGTCATGTACACCCTCGGCGACGGCATCGACCCCGACCGCGGCTGGGGGCGACGCGAGGAGACGTGGAGCATCAAGGAGGAGCTCGGCGAGTACGGCGTCGAGTCGACCTGGTTCGGGCTCGGTGACCGCGACCTGGCCACGCACCTGGTCCGCACCCAGATGCTCGACGCCGGCTACCCGCTCTCCGACGTGACCTCGGCGCTGTGCCGACGCTGGCAGCCGGGCGTCCGCCTGCTGCCGATGAGCGACGACCGCGTCGAGACCCACGTGGCGATCGCCGACGACGAGGCGCCCAGCGGTCGCCGGGTCGTGCACTTCCAGGAGTACTGGGTGCGGCTGCACGCCGAGGTGCCGGCCGAGGCCGTGGTCGTGGTCGGGCTCGACGACGCGACGCCGGCCCCGGGAGTGGTCGAGGCGATCGCCGACGCAGACCTGGTGATCCTGCCGCCGTCCAACCCGGTGGTGTCGGTCGGGACGATCCTCGGCGTGCCCGGCATCCGGGACGCCGTGCGCAGCACCGCGGCCCCGGTCGTGGGCATCTCCCCCATCGTCGGCGGCACCCACGTGCGTGGGATGGCCCACCAGATGCTGACCGCGATCGGCGTGCAGGTCAGCGCGGGCGCCGTCGCGCGCCACTACGGTTCCCGCCGCGGCTCCGGCACCGGCGTGCTCGACGGTTGGCTCGTCGACCAGCGGGACGCCGACCAGGTCGCCGCGGTGCGCGAGGCCGACATCGCCTGCGAGGCCGTGCCGCTGATGATGACCGACCACGACGCGACCGCGGCGATGGTGGCGGCGGCGATCGCCCTGGTGGCGCCGGGCGCCGGCCACGCCTCGTGAACCGACCGGGGGTCCACGCCCACGCCCCGGACGGCGCACCCGAGATCGCCGCCGGCACCGACCTCGCCGCGCTCCTCCTCGACCTGCTCGGGCCCGACGGGCTGCTCGACGGGGACGTCGTCGTGGTCACCAGCAAGGTCGTGAGCAAGGCCGAGGGCCGCGTCGTCCACGGCCCGCGCGAGGAGCACCTCGCGGCCGAGACCCAGCGCGTGGTCGCCCGTCGCGGCCCCACCACGATCGTGCGCACCCGCCACGGTCTTGTGCTCGCCGCCGCCGGCATCGACTCCTCCAACGTCGTGCAGGGCAGCTCGGTGCTGCTGCCGCTCGATCCCGACGCGTCGGCCCGCCGGCTGCGCGCCGACCTCCAGCGCCGTACGGGGCGGCGCCTCGGGGTCATCGTCACCGACACCGCCGGCCGCGCCTGGCGCGAGGGCCAGACCGACATCGCGATCGGCGCCGCCGGCGTGCTCGTCGCCGAGAGCTTCGCCGGCCGGCACGACGCGCACGGCAACGAGCTCGCCGTCACCGCACCCGCGGTCGCCGACGAGATCGCCGGTCTGGCCGAGCTCGCCCAGGGCAAGCTCGGCGCCCGTCCCTTCGCGGTCGTGCGCGGACGTGAGGACCTGGTCCTCGCGAGCGACGACGACGGCGCGGGCGCGGCAGCGCTGGTGCGGGCGGAGGGACAGGACCTCTTCGGCTACGGGGCCCGCGAGGCCGTCCTGCGCGCCGTGCGCGGCGAGGCCGCCGACCGGGGGCCGTTCGGCGCCCCGGTGGACGCCGCCGCCCTCGCGCACGCACTGGCCGAGGCCCTCGACCTGGATTCCGTCGCGACGGCGCCGGACGCCGTCCGGGTCGCGGTCGGCGGTGCCGGCGAGGCGGCCCGGGCGGGCGTGCTCGCCTTCGCGCACGGCTGGGAGGTCGACGTCCGGCCGCCGTCGTCCGCGAGCGACACCGCTCTGCGGCTCCGACCGTGCACTCCGTAGACTTCCTGCGATCCCGACCGACGCCCCACCAGAAGTGAAGGTAAGCCGACTGTGGCCAAGCCGTCCAAGTCCGACAAGAGCGCGCGCCAGGCACTGATCGACAGCGCGATGAAGAAGCAGCGCAGCGCCGAGAAGCGCCGCAGCAACATCATCGTCACCGTCTGCGTGCTCATCGCGCTCGGGCTCATCGGGGCGGCGTCCTACCAGCCGATCAAGAACGCCCTCGACCTGCGCGAGTACAGCAGCCTCGAGGTCTCCGAGGTCGGCGCCCCGGCGTCGGTCTGCCAGGAGGTCGTCACCGAGGACGCCACCGACG
>JBFJKO010000169.1:0-7247 GCA_041634935.1 Nocardioides sp. | reverse complement strand
TCATCGCGCCGACGGCGGCGGAGGCCGGCCGGTTGAGCGGCCGGTAGACGTGGGCGGCGCAGCCGAGGAAGAGCGCCTGCGCCTCCGGGGTCCTGAACGACTTCGCCAGGAGCGTCGCGGGCAGCCCGGCGCGAAGGCCGAACTGCGCGAGCTTGAGCGGGTGCTTCGGCACGCTGAGCAGCGGTCCGAGGATGTCGTCGGCGAGCTGGGGGAAGGCCGCCTCGAGCGGGCCGAACACCTGGCGCCACCGGCGTCCGTCGACACCGAGACCCGCGGCGGTCTGGACGACGTCGCCGGCGAGCACCCCGACGCTGCCGTCCTCGAGGGGGTGCGCCACGTCGATCTCGGGCCAGACCCAGCGCAGTCCGTGCTCGGCGAGGGGCAGCGTGCGCAGGTAGGGCGAGGCGACGCCGAAGGGGTGGATCGCCGAGCAGACGTCGTGGAGCACCCCGGGCTCGGTGAGCTCGGCGGTGCGCGTGCCGCCGCCGATCTGCGAGGCCGCCTCGAGCACCGTGACCGAGACGCCCTGCTGGGCGAGCGCCACCGCTGCAGCGAGCCCGTTGGGGCCGGAACCGACGACGACGGCCGTACGACGCGTGCTCATCACCCCAACCTACTGGCCGGACACCACCCGCTCAGCAGGCGGACACGGCCGGGGCGACGCTGTCGGACTGTGGCGCACGACACACGCGTGCGCTAATTTGACACGTGCCAATTCCTGCAGCGAACCGGAGGACGACGACATGACCACCACCCCGACCACGACCTGGGGCACCATCGACGGCCAGGAGATCACCTTCCCGATGGCGGTCGACGACTTCAACTCGGCCACCCTCGGCTTCAGCGTGCCGAGCGAGGCAGCGGCCGCCCTGCTGCCGGGGGACGCCTTCGAGATCGCCGAGATCGCGCCCGGCACCGCGCAGCTGATCATCAGCATCGTCGACTACCGCGAGAACCCGTGGGGCGACTACAACGAGGTCAACCTCGGCTTCCTCGCCCGCCCCACCGGCGCGCCGGAGGACGTCATGGGCTCGTTCGTCTACCGGATGCCCGTCGACCAGGAGTTCACGTGCAAGGCCGGCAACGAGGTGATGGGCTTCCCCAAGGTCGTCGTCGGGATCGACGCCACCTACACCGACACCCACGTCACCTTCGAGCTGCGCGACAGCGACGGGGCGACGGCCCTGACCGTGACCGTGCCGCGCGTCCCCGCCCTGGGCGAGGCGACGCGGATCGACGCCGTGAGCTACTCCTACCTGGACGGCGTGCCGCAGGCGACGCCGCTGGCGATGGACCTCGCGTCCGGCTTCATCGAGGCCGACCAGGTCGAGCTCACCCTCGGCAGCGGACCCATCGCCGACGAGCTCCGCTCGCTCGGCCTCCCCACCGCTCCCGACTTCGCCACCTGGGGCGAGGGCCTTTCCGCGGTCTTCCAGCTCGGCTCCTCCCTGTGACGGGGCACTCCCACCTGGCCGGGCGCACGGTCGTCGTCACCGGTGCCGCCGGCGGCTTCGGCCGCGAGCTCGCCGTCGGCGCGGCTGCGCGCGGCGCCCTGGTCGGCGCCTGCGACATCAACGGTGAGGCCCTGAAGGACCTGGCGGACGACACCACCGAGATCGGCACCGTCGACGTCGCCGACCTGGCCGGCATGAAGGCGTTCGCCGACCGGATCGCCGAGCGCTTCGGCGCCGTCGACGTCTGGATCAACAACGCCGGCGTGATGCCGCTGGCGTTCTACGCCGACCACGAGATCGCCGCGGAGGCGTGGAGCCGCTGCATCGACATCAACCTCAAGGGCGTCCTCAACGGCATCATCGCCGCCCACGACCACATGGTCCGCCAGGGCCGGGGGCACGTCGTCAACATCTCTTCGGTCTTCGGCAACCACGCCGTGGGCGGGTCGGCCGTCTACAGCGCCACGAAGGCCGCGGTCAACGTGCTCTCCGAGGCGCTGCGCCAGGAGTCGCTGGGCGCCATCAAGGTCACCACGGTGCGCCCCACCGGCGTCCCCGGCACCGGACTGGCCGGCGGGGTCATCAACCCCGCAGCCATCGACCCCGTGCTCGGCGTCCGCAAGGACGGCTTCTACGAGAAGATGGGCCAGCTCTTCGACGTCGACCCGCCGGAGCACCTCACGAGCCCCGACAGCATCGGCTACGCCGCCCTGTCGCCGTCCCTGCTCGCCGGGCAGGTGCTCCACGCCATCGACCAGCCCTGGGGCGTGCTGATCAGCGACATCACCGTGCGGGCCAGCAACGACGACTACCTGATGTAGCTGCACCTTGTCGGGCCGGCGTCGGTGGCAGTCACGGTGACGGGCAGGTCGGTGTCCCACGGCTGCCGCACGATCATGTCGGCCACCCGCACGGTGCCGCGCTCGAGCTCACCCGTCGCCGCGTCGACGATGCGGTAGGCCTGCGTGGGCCGGTGGATCGGCTGGGCGTCCAGCACGATCACCCGCAGCTCCCCCGGCTCGAAGCCGCACCGGTCCTGCAGCGCGGCGACCAGGCGCTCGTCGTGCAGGTGGCCGTCGCCGAAGTTCCAGCCGAGCACGACGCCGGCCACGAGCTCGCCGTCCAGGACGAGGTAGTCGTCGTCGTGCCGCTCGCCGCAGGCGCGGGGGATCAACGCGAAGTGGGCACGACCGTGGGTGTGCATCGCGCGGAAGGCGTAGCCGGTGAACAGCGGGACCTCGGCCTCCTCGACGCCGTAGATCTTCTCCAGCTGCTGGTGCGGGAGCATCGCGGCCTTGAGCGTGCCGGCGTCGAACTTGTCGAGCCCGGAGGGCGTGAAGCACCAGACCGTCGTGTCCCAGTTGCCCGCGTAGTAGCGCATCCCCGGCAGGAACGAGATGCGCTCGGGGAACAGGTTGCCCAGGACGACGAACGTCGCGGAGGCCAGCGGCACGAGGAGCACGAGCGCGCCCGTCGCGGACAGGTCGCCGACGCCGTACGACGCCTGGTCGACGAAGAGGACCAGGATCCCCAGGATCATGAAGACGTTCCACTCCAGCGGCACGCCCATCGGGATGCTCGCGATGATGTTGAGGTGGAAGGCGATCATCACGGCGGCCGCGACCGCCGTGACCCAACCGCCGCCCGACAGGACCAGCACGAGGGGCACCAACAGCTCGACGGCGGTCCCGCCGTGCGCGAGCGAGCGCGAGAGCCGTGAGGGCAGGAGGTCGTCGGGGAACGACCGGTGGAAGCGGTGCTTCATGCCCTTGCGACGCCAGATCGGCGAGTTGCTCATCATCGCCTGCACCACGAACGGGAAGTGGTGGTTGAGCTTGGACGTCGCCGCGCCCCACCAGATGACCAGCATGACGAGCTTGGCGCCGACGACGGCGTCGACTCCCGAGAACACCATCGTCACGGCGATGGCAGCGTAGACCTCGGACCTGGCAGCGAGGAAGACCGTCTTGTCGCGCAGCCCGATCACCCCGAGGATCGCCAGCGGCAACGCCACCTGCCAGGCCGCCAGCACCCCGGCCTCGCTCGCGAGCTCCCCCGCCGACCTCGTGCCGTCGGACAGCAGGGCGATCAGCAGGGTCCCGAGCAGGGCGGCGTAGAGCACCACGTCGACCGGGCCGCGCACCGTGCCACGACTCGCGCCGCCGGTGCCGGGCACCAGGTCCGGCCACGGGGGCAGCCGGATCGTGCCGGGTCGCAGCCAGTAGAGGAAGGAGCCGAGCGGCGGCAGGAACCGCAGGTTGAGCGGCCCGAACCCGCACCCGAGCCCGAGCACCTCGAAGAGCATCGTCCAGAGCACCAGCTTCTGGAAGACGATCGGCTCCGACCACCACTCGTCGACGGCGAAGAACCCGTCCACCCCGGCGGTTGCCAGGGCGAAGGCCATCGCTCCGAGGAGGTAGAGCCCGATCTTGACGACGTAGAACACGTAGACGACGTCGGGCGTGCCGAAACCGACCTCGCACAGGTGACGCACGAGTGGCCGCAGGCGCTCGTTGCGCGTGCCTCGTCGCCAGGCCTCGAGGTCGAGGTCGGGCAGGTTCGGCTGGAGGAACCCCATGGTCGACTCGCTCTCAGTGCTTGGAGATCAGGCCACCGTCGACGACGATCTCGGTCCCGGTGACGAACGAGGCGTCGTCGGAGAGCAGGAACGCGACGGCGCCGGCGACCTCGCGCGGCGCCCCCATCCGGCCGAGTGGAGCAGCCTGCTCGTACTCCTGCTTCAGCTCCGGGATGTCGAGCACCTGCTGGATCATCGGCGTCACGATGAACCCGGGGCACACCGAGTTGACCCGGATCCCGCTCGCTCCGAGCTGGGCGGCCATCGAGCGGGTGAGGCCGAGGAGTCCGGCCTTCGAGGCGCAGTACGCCGGGATCCACGGGTTGGCCGCCATCCCCTCGATCGAGGAGATCGCCACGACCGAGGGACCCGCGCCCTGCGACGCGGCCTCCTCGAGGTGCGGCAGCAGCGCCTGGGTGAGCAGGGCGTGGGCGCGCAGGTTGACGTCGACGACCTCGTCCCACGACTCCGAGGTGAACGCCCCCACCGGCTCGGGGTGCGCACGGCCGGCCGCGTGCACCATCCCGGTGACGCCACCCAGGGCCTCGACGGCCTCGGCGACCGGGGCCGCGAGGTCGGCGGTCACGTCGACGACCTGACCGTGCGCCCCGAGCTGCTCGGCCACGGCGAGGGTGTCGTCGGCCAGGTCCCAGATCGCGACCTGCGCGCCGCGCTCGAGCAGCAGCTCGGCGCAGGCGCGACCGATGCCGGAGGCGCCACCGGTGACGATGACGCGCTTGTCGCTCAGGGGAAGGCTCACGGGACCAGCTTCACTTTCAGGCAGTCGGCCGAGCGCGACGCGACGGCGGCGTACGCCTCGGCCGCGTCGTCGAGGGCGAAGGTGTGGGTGAAGATCCCCGAGGTGTCGAGACGACCGTCGGCGATCAGCGGGAGCAGCTCGCCCCAGGTGCGGTGCACCGGCGCGGTGGTCATGCGCAGGGTGATGGAGCGGAACGTGCCCATCAGCAGCGCCAGCGGGTAGGGCTCGAGGTCGTGGATGCCGACCACCGAGACCGTGCCGGTCGACCGGACCGCGGCGAAGGCGGTGTCGACGGTGGCGTTGTGGCCGACCGCGTCGATCACCGCGGCGGCGCCGCGTCCGCCCGTCGCCTCCAGGACGGCGGGCACGACGTCGTCCGGCAGCGAGGTCGCGCCGGCGCGCTCGGCCAGCTCGCGTCGTCCGGCCACCGGGTCGTAGGCGAGCACGCGGGCCCCGAGGGCGATTGCGCACCGCACGGCGCACTGGCCGACGGCGCCGAGGCCGAGGACGACGACCGTCTCGCCCGGCTCGAAGTCGGCACGGGTGGCGGCCGCCCACCCGGTGCCGAGGTTGTCGGTGAGCAGCAGGGCCGCCTCGTCGCTGACCCCGTCGGGGATGCGCAGGAGGTTGAAGTCGGCGGCCGGGACGGCGAGCAGGTCGCTCTGCGCTCCCCCGAGCTCGCCGGAGCCGAAGACCTTCGCGCCGCCCGTGCACGCGACCGGGTCGAGGGTCGCGCAGCCCTCGCACGAGCCGCACCCGGCCACCGACGCCACGAGCACGCGGTCGCCGACGGCGACGTCGCTGACCTCGTCGCCGATGTCGGTGACGACGCCGATCGCCTCGTGCCCGACGGCCACGGGGTAGAGCGGCAGGTCGCCGTCGTAGAAGTGGAGGTCGGAGCCGCAGATCGCGGTCGCCTCCACCCGCACCACCGCCCCGGCGGGTCCGGGGAGGGCCGCATCGGGCACCTGCTCCACACTGATCTGACCGGGCGCTGACACGGTGACGGCTCTCACACCCGGCACGCTAGAGGCAGTAGACACATCCGCACAAGTGTGTACTTTGACCCCATGTCGATCACCGTCAGCGACGAGCAGCTCCGGTCCTACCTGGAGGACGTCTCGGTCCCGACCCTGCTGCTCTCCTGCGTCCACGTGGCCCGCGACGCGGCCGAGCGAGACCGCCTGCTCGACGGCCCGGTGCGCCCGGCGGGCTCGTTCCTCAACGAGATCCAGGGCTTCCTCGGCCCCGACGAGCTCGCCGCGCTGCGTGCCACGGCGTACGACGTCCTGCGTGACTGGCGCGACCGCGGCTGTCCCGAGCCGGAGCCGCTCGACGCCGCGACCGTGAAGCGGATGATGGACTGGATCATCGGCGCGCCCGTGCCCGACGAGTACGTCGCGATGATGCTCGAGGAGCTCGGCCTCGACTCCCCCGACCCGCGCGCCGTCACGCCGCGCGACGTGCCCGAGGGGTTCTCGGCGGTCGTCATCGGCTGCGGGATGTCGGGCATCCTCGCCGCGATCCGCTTCGGCCAGGCCGGCATCCCCTACACGGTCGTGGAGAAGAACGCCGGCGCCGGCGGCACGTGGTTCGAGAACACCTACCCCGGGGCGCGGGTCGACGTCGGCAACCACTTCTACTGCTACAGCTTCGAGCCCAGCGACCACTGGACGGAGTACTTCGCCCAGCAGCCGGAGCTCCTCGCCTACTTCGAGGGCGTGATGGAGAAGCACGACATCGCGCGCCACGTGCGCTTCGGCACGGAGGTCGTCGGCGCCGAGTGGGACGACGCCGCCCAGACCTGGCGCACCGAGCTCTCCGACGGCTCGACGCTGACCAGCACCGTGCTCATCAGCGCGGTCGGTCAGCTCAACCGGCCGAACCTGCCCGACGTGCCCGGCGAGTTCGACGGCCCGTCCTTCCACACCGCGCAGTGGGACCACTCGGTCGACCTCACCGGCAAGGACGTCGTCATGGTCGGCGCCGCGGCGACCGGCTTCCAGGTCGCGCCGGCGATCGCCGACCGCGTCAGGTCACTGACCGTGCTGCAGCGCTCGGCGCAGTGGATGTTCCCCAACCCCAACTACCACGAGCCGGTCGGCGACGGCATGCGCTGGGCGCTGCGCCACCTGCCCGGCTACGCGCGCTGGTTCCGCTTCCTGATCTTCTTCCCCAGCTGCGACACGGGCCTCGCGGCCGCCAAGGTCGACCCCGACTGGGCGCCGCAGGAGCGCTCCGTCAGCGAGGTCAACGACTTCGCGCGGATGATGTTCACCGAGTGGATCGAGGGCCAGGTCGGCGACGACACCGACCTCCTGGCGAAGGTGCTGCCCGACTACCCCGCCACCGGCAAGCGCACCCTCCAGGACAACGGCGCCTGGCTGCGCACCCTTAAGCGCGACCACGTCGAGCTCGTGCGCGCCGGCGTCGAGCGGCTCGACGGCGACGCCGT
>JBFJKO010000168.1:0-7273 GCA_041634935.1 Nocardioides sp. | reverse complement strand
CACTTGCGCGGGGCCCCTCGTCGTCGGTGTCGTACGGGAATCGGTCAGGCCTTGTCGGCGTGCTCGGCCTCGGGCACGCTGTCGACCTCGTGGTCGAGCGTGCTGCCCATCGCGGCGGCGACGTCGGCGGGGGTGACGTCGACCTCCACGGCCTCCGCCTCGGCGTCGATGTCGGTGACCGGCGGGCTGGGCTCGAGGTCCGTCGCCGCCGACGCGTCGGTGGCCGCGGGCCCCGCCGCCGGTGCCTCCTGGACCGCCGGCGACGGCTTCGCCGGAGTGGCAGCGGCAGCGGCCTTCACCGGGGCCTTCTTCGCCGCACTCTTCTTGGCCGGGGCCTTCTGAGCAGGAGCCTTCTTGGCCGGCGCCTTCTTCGCGGGAGCCTCCTCGGCCGAGGTCGCGGCGGCGGGCGCGGACGCCTCGGCGGCGGAGTCGGAGGTGTCGTCGGTCGGCGGGGCCGGCACCGACGGCTCGCGCCCTGTCACCGCACCCACCAGCCGACCGGCGAGGGCGAGGGGCAGCTTGGCCACGGACGTGATCGTCGAGATGAGCTTCATGGCCTCACTGAAGCGCGACCACTCGGTGGGCGGCGACACCTGTGCGGGTGAGCGCCGCGTGAGATGGGCCACGCCGACCCCCGGCGGAGGGTGCGGAGGCCGCTCAGCGCTCGTGCGCGACGACGCGAGCCGCCGCCGACGCCGGGGCGTCCAGGTGCGCGGGTGCATCGTGGCCGGCGGTTGCGAAGGCCTCGTCGACGGCCGCTCGCAGCGCCGTCACGCCGCTGACCGGCACGAGGGCGATGGCGGAGCCCCCGAAGCCGCCGCCGGTCATCCGGGCACCCAGGGCGCCCGCCCCCAGTGCCGTGGCGACTGCGAGGTCGAGCTCGGGGCAGGAGACGTCGAAGTCGTCGCGCAGCGACACGTGCGAGGCCGAGAGCAGCGCACCGAGCCGCTCGAAGTCGCCGCGCGCGATCGCGGTGCCGGCATCCCGCACCCGGCGGTTCTCGGAGACCACGTGCCGCACACGGCGCCGCAGCACCTCGTCGTCGAGCCCAGCCGCCCCGTCGAGGTCGGTCTCGCGCAGGCTGGCGACCCCGAGCAGCTCGGCAGCCCGCTCGCACTCCTCGCGGCGCGACCCGTAGTCGCCGTCGGTCAGGGCGTGCGAGACCCGGGTGTCGATCACCGTGACCACCAGGCCGGCGGCAGAGAGCCCCAGGGGGACCGGAGTCGCGGAGCCGTCGGCGAAGTCCAGTAGCAGCGCGCTGTCGACGTCGCACAGCAGCGACGCGCTCTGGTCCAGCCCGCCGGTCGGGGCCCCGACGACCTCGGTCTCCGCGCGACGACAGACCTCGACGAGGCGCGCTCGCTCGGCGTGGTCCAGCTCGTGTCCGGCAAGGGCGTGCACCGCCACCGCCACGGCCACCTCCAGCGAGGCCGAGCTGGACAGCCCGGCGCCGAGCGGGACCGAGCTCGTGACGTGGAGGTCCAGCCCGGCTGGGACGTCGTACCCGGCCTGGTCCAGCGCCCACAGCACGCCGGCGGGGTAGGCACCCCAGCCCGTGGGGCCGCCCGGTCCGCAGTCCGCCAGCGAACCGGTCCACGGCTCCGGCTGCTGGGCGCTGGTGATCCGGATCCGCTGGTCGGTGCTCGTGGAGGCCGTCGCCAGGGTGTCGTGGGGGAGTGCGATCGGCAGGCACAGGCCCGCGTTGTAGTCGGTGTGCTCGCCGATCAGGTTGACCCGGCCGGGCGCGCGAGCGGCAGCGGTGCGTGGCATGCGACCACCCTAGGAGTGCGGGCACCTCGTAGCATTCCTCGACGTGCGATTCCTCGACGGCTCAGCGCCCAGCCACGACCTGACCTACGACGACGTCTTCATGGTGCCGGGGGAGTCGACGATCGCAAGTCGGTACGACGTCGACCTCGCCACCACCGACGGCACGGGCGCCACGGTGCCGATCGTCGTCAGCAACATGACGGCGATCGCCGGCAAGCGGATGGCCGAGACGGTCGCGCGCCGCGGGGCGATCACGGTGATCCCGCAGGACATCCCGGTGCCCGTCGTCGCGTCGGTGGTCGACTTCGTGAAGTCGCGTCACCTCGTCTTCGACACCCCGATCCAGCTCGCGCCCGACCAGACCGTGGCCGAGGCGCTGGCGCTCATGCCCAAGCGCGCGCACCGCGCCGCCGTGGTCGTGGTCGAGGGTCGGCCGGTGGGCCTGGTCACGGACCTCGACTGCCGCGACGTGGACCGTTTCGCCCAGGTCTCCCAGGTGATGCGGCCGCCGGCGGTGCTGATCGACGAGACCACCGAGCCACGCGCCGCCTTCGACCTGATCGACCGTGCCCGGGAGGCGCTCGCGGTCGCCGTGGACGCCGCGGGGCTGCTGGTCGGGGTCGTCACGCGCACCGGCGCGCTGCGGGCCACGCTCTACGACCCTGCCGTCGACGCCGCGGGGGCGCTGCGGATTGCCGCCGCCGTGGGGGTCAACGGCGAGGTCGACGCGAAGGCTGCTGCGCTGCTGGAGGCCGGGGTCGACTGCCTCGTCGTCGACACCGCCCACGGCCACCAGGGCCGGATGCTGGAGGCGCTGCGCGCCGTACGGGCGCTCGACCCCCAGGTCCCGGTGGCAGCCGGGAACGTCGTGTCCGCCGACGGGACCCGGGCCCTGCTCGAGGCCGGAGCCGACATCGTCAAGGTCGGCGTCGGTCCGGGCGCGATGTGCACCACCCGGATGATGACCGGCGTCGGGCGCCCCCAGTTCTCCGCCGTCCTCGAGTGCGCCGCGACGGCTCGTGACCTCGGCGGCCACGTGTGGGCCGACGGCGGCGTGCGGCACCCCCGCGACGTCGCGCTCGCCCTGGCTGCGGGCGCGTCGTCGGTGATGGTCGGCTCGTGGTTCGCCGGCACCCACGAGTCGCCCGGGGACCTCGTCGAGGACGCCGACGGACGCGCCTACAAGGTGTCCTTCGGCATGGCGTCGGCCCGTGCGGTCGCTCAGCGCACGTCGACGGAGTCCGCCTACGACCGCGCTCGCAAGGGCCTCTACGAGGAGGGCATCTCGTCGTCGCGGATGTACCTCGACCCGGTCCGCCCGGGCGTCGAGGACCTCATCGACCAGATCTGCTCGGGCGTGCGGTCGGCCTGCACCTACGCGGGCGCCGCCAGCCTGGCCGAGCTGCACGAGCGCGCCACGGTCGGCGTGCAGTCGGCGTCCGGCTACCAGGAGGGCCGTCCGCTCGCGACCAGCTGGTGAGGGGGCCGGCCTGTCGGCCGGTGCCGGTCACGAGCGGCTGGAGTTGACGCTGCGTCCGCGCACGACGCCGACGAAGGCCTGCGTGCGCTCGTCGTCGTGCTCGACGAGCCAGGCGAGCGCGACCGTGGTCGGTGACAGGTCGCGCACCTCTCGCTCGACGACGTCCTTGCGCGAGTGCAGGCGCGCCACCGACCGCGGCAGGAGGACCACCCCGGTGCCGGCCGCGACGGTCTCGACGGCGTCCGCAATGCTCATCGGCGGCCAGGCGAGCTGCTCGGCCTGCGGGGTCCAGCCCGACGCGTGCGGCGCGACGAGCTGCTCGTCGGCGAGGTCGGCCAGCTCGACGGAGTCGTCGGCCGCCGCAACGAAGTGCTCACGCCCGCAGACGACGACCGCGACCTCGTCGTACAGCGGGATGCAGTGCAGCCCGGTGCGGTCGACCGGCAGACGCACCAGCGCCATGTCGACCTCGCCGCTGCGCAGCGCGACCTCCTGCTCGGCCTCGTCGACCGGTAGCAGCTCGAGCGGGTCGCGCCGCCGCTCACGCCAGGTGCGCGCCCACTTGTCGGGCGTGGCGCCGGTGACGAAGGCGAGCCGGAAGGGTGCGCGAGAAGCCATGGTCGTGAGTATGGCGCTCTCACGTAGCGTCGTCGTATGCGCGTCCTGGTCACCGGTGCCACCGGCTACATCGGCTCCCGTCTGATTCCTGCCCTGCTCGAGCGCGGCCACCACGTGATCGCGACGGGCCGTGACCTCCAGGCTCTCTCGGCCTACGCGTGGAGCGACCGCGTCGAGCACCGGCACCTCGATGTCGAGGACACCGTGTCGGTGCACCTCGCGATCCGGGACGTCGATGCCGTCTTCTACCTCGTGCACTCGATGGGTTCGGGGGAGTTCCTCAAGCGCGACCGCGAGGCCGCGCACTACGTCACGGCCGCCTGTGCGTACGCCGGCGTGGGGAGGGTGGTCTACCTCTCGGGGCTGGTGCCCCCGGGCGACCTCTCCGACCACCTCCGCTCGCGCCTGGAGGTCGAGGAGATCCTGCTCGCCGGCGAGACCCCGGCGACGGTGCTGCGCGCCTCCATGGTCATCGGCGGCGGCTCGCTCTCCTTCGAGGTGCTGCGCCGCATCAGCGACCGGGTCCCGGTCGCCGCCGTGCCGTCGTGGATGGACAGCCGGATCCAGCCGATCGCGGTCACCGACGTGGTCGCGCTGCTGTGCGCCGCGCTCGAGGGCGAGCCGCGACGTCGGGCCTACGACGTCGGAGGCGACGAGGTGGTCACCTACGCCGAGCTGCTGGAGCGGTTCGCGCGTGCCGCCGGTGTCAGCCGGCCGCGGGTCCCGGTGCCCTTCGCCCCCGCCACGGTCGTCGGTGAGGCCGTCGCCGCGCTGACGGGCGTGCCGCGGTCGACGGTCCGGGCGCTGGTCAAGAGCCTGTCGCACGACATGGTGTGCACCGAGACCGACGTGCGTGACGACCTGCTGCCCGGGCACGGCTACCTCGGCATCGACGAGGCTATCCAGCGCTCGCTCAGCGCCCGGACGGGAGCCACCGAACCGGGCGGCGACGTCCAGGGCGAAGCGGCCAGCGACCCCGCCTGGGTCGGCACGACGTGGAGGCTCTCGTGACCGGACGCGCCGGCAGCGGTGCGGAGCCCGGGTCGGTGCTGGGCAGGCTCACAGAAAACTCTGCGACCATCTGGGGCATGACGCAGACACATTCGGGCACAATGGATCTGTGATGAGCTCGCACGAGGACCTCGCTGACCTGCGGGTCAAGGTCAAGACCATTGACGCCGCCCTGCTGGGTCGGCGCATCCGTCATGCACGTCAGCGCGCCGGGATGACGCAGGGAGACGCGGCCGGCACCGACATGTCGACGGCCTACATCTCGCGCATCGAGGCCGGTCAGCGCCGGCCCGGCGCCGACCTGCTGATCGCCCTGGCCGAGCGCCTCACCTGCACCACCGAGGAGCTGCTGGCTCCCGACGACTCGGTGATCACGTTCGACGCCGCTGTCGTGGCGCGGCTGACCCTCGAGCTCGACTACGCCGACCTCGAGCTGCGCACCGGCTCGCCCGAGCTCACCCTCGCACGGGTGGAGGCGGTGCTGCAGGAGGCCGAGAAGACCACGGCCGTGCCGCCCGAGCTGCGTCACCAGGCACGGCTGCTGGAGGCCCTGGCGCGCGAGGCCGTGGGGCCCCGTTCCGACGCCATCGACCTGTTCGAGCGGATCGTGGCCGACGACGCCGACGTGCTGCGCCTGCTGAAGGCCTACACCGCCCTGAGCCGCTGCTACCGCGACAGCACCGACTACGCGCGCGCCGCCGACATCGGCGAACGGGCCGTGGCCGCACTGGGTCAGGACGCACTCGACTCGAGCGCCGAGGGGCTGCAGCTCACCGTCACCGTCGCCTCGGCGCACTTCGAGCGCGGCGACGTCAACCACGCCGTCCGCGTCTGCCAGCGGGCGCTCGCTCACGCCGAGTCGCTCGACTCGCCGGAGGCGCGTGCCGCGGCCTACTGGAACACCTCGATCATGGAGTCGCGCCAGGGGAGGGTGGAGGCCGCCCTGCCGATGGCCGAGAAGGCGCTCTCGCTCCTCGAGGTCGCCGAGGACTCGCGCAGCCAGACACGTCTGCGGATCCAGCTCGGCGTCCTGCACCTCCAGTGCGACCCGCCGCTGCCCCTGGAGGCGTTGGAGATCCTCGAGCGCGCCGAGGTCGACGGCCAGGTCAGCGGCATCAACGAGGCAGACCGGGCCCGGATCCAGATGGGCCAGGCGCGCGCGCACTTCCTGCTCGGCAACCTCCTCGAAGCGGGGTCGATCCTCGGCTCCATCCTCGGCGCGGTCGAGACCGAGTCCTCGATCCTCGGGGTGGAGGCCCTGCTCCTGCAGGGCGAGATCGCCGGGGTCCTCGGCAAGTCGGACGAGGCGATCGGCCACCTGCGTCGCGCCGGCGAGCTGCTGGCCGACTACGAGGGCGACCACGGAGTGGCTCAGCTCTGGTTCGAGATCGGTGCGTGCCTCGACGAGCACGGCCTCTACCGCGAGGCCGCTGCGGCCTACCGCTCAGCCGGTGCCACGACGGGGTTGAGCCGACCCACGGGGTCCGCTGCTCCGAGCGTGGCGCGCGCCTGAGAGGTCAGCAGCACCAGCTGCTGCCGCCGCCGCTCTTGGTCGCGGTGATCGAGGTCTGGCCGGCCGGGGCGTCGACGTTGCTGACGGCACCTGCGCCACCGGCGACGGTGAGGGCGACGGTGAGGGCGAGCAGTGCGGTGCGGATCGTCTTCATGGAGATCTCCTGGGGTGAGGGGGTGCCGAGATGGGACGCATGGGGCGGTCAGTTCCTGTCAAGGAGGATTGACTCAGCGCCGATTGTGCCGGATCCACGCGATCTGGGAAGAGGGCAGTTGTGCCGAAGCCGTCTCGATCGCGCCTCGGAGGCGCAGATCGAGACCGTCGTTGTGCAGCGTGCCGCGCCGCCGCACCGGAGCGGTCACGGTGCGGCGCCGCGCTCCGCAGGGACCCGCGGAAGGGCGTCGACGGAGACGCGCACCAGGCGCAGCGCAGCACGGTCGGCGGGCGGTTCCCGGGTTCGGCCGAACGCCTGAACGCCCCCTCTGACCTGCGGTAACGTCGACGACGCACCTCGTGGACTGGACCGCCGTCGACGCGAGGTGGGCACGTGACCGAGAGGGCGCGCGATGCCCGTGGGGGCACCCACGACGCGGGTCGCGAGGCGCGTCGTCCGGACGGTGGCGACCAGTCGTGGGGGCTTCCGTTCCCCGCCCGGGAACGGATTATGCGCTCTGCACAGTAATTTTACTTTACGTAACCGGTCTAGACGGCTGGCCTCTCATGACGAGACGCCCGGACCCCGGTCGCGCTGCCCGGGGTCCGGGCGTCCCAGGGGGTCTTCCGGCGCGCCGCTCGCGCGGAGGTAGCCGGAATGTGTCCGGTCGTGGCGCCGGACGGTGTCTGTCTCAGGCCGGCTCAGGGCAGGTCGTAGCGGTCGAGCT
>JBFJKO010000167.1:0-7298 GCA_041634935.1 Nocardioides sp. | reverse complement strand
GACGGGGCCGGTGCCTACTGGGTCGAGCGCAGCCCGGACGGGACGGCGGTCGAGACGGCGCTCGACGTGACCCGCCTGTCGGACTGACGGGCTGCCGGGCTGACGGGCCCTCAGGCGTTGCGCGGCGGCTTGTCGTAGGGGTGCTCCGCCGAGCGCGGATCTCCCTTGCCGTAGCCCGACTTCGGCGGGATCGGCGGGTCGGGGTTGACCTCCACGCCACCGGCAGCCTGCTCGGGCGGTACGTCGGCGTCGGGGTGGCGCTCCTGCGGACTGACGTCCTGCGTGCCCATCTCGCCGGTCGGGTCGCCGTCGGTCAGGTGCTCCTCGGGGGTGCTCATGCGGGGGACTCCTCCTCGGGGTCGACGCCCTCGTTCTCGCCGCTCTCGCTCTTGGTCGCCTCGGTCGTGGTGTCCTCGCCCTCCTTCATCTCGTCGGGCAGGGCGTCCTCGACGGCCGGGTTGGCGTCGGGGTCGAGGTCTCGCAACGCCGGGCCTTCCGGGGCCTCACCCTCGGGGAGCGCCTCGGCGCCGTCGGAGTAGTTGATCGCGTCGACACCGCCCGGGTTCGGCTCCCCGGGCTCGATCTGCGGCTCGGGTGCGGGGCCGAGGTCCTTGCTGTCACTCATGGGCTGCTCCTTGCTGTCTCGCGGTCGAATCCGAAGGTCGTGTACGCCGGCAGGCCGGCCTCCAGGCCGTCCAGCACGGCCCGCTCGTGCGGGACGACGGGCCCGGGCAGGTCGTCGAGGGCGTCGAGCGCGACCCAGCGCAGCTCGGCGCACTTGAGCGGCTCGATGATGCGGGGCTCGCCCGACCAGGAGCGCGCGGTGAAGAAGAAGTCGACGCGCTCGTCGATCGGCAGGTCGTGCTGGGTGCGGTGCATGGTGGTGGCGAAGTCCAGGACGAGGTCGGCGACGCCGATCTCCTCCAGGGCCTCGCGTCGCGCGGCGTCCACGGCGCTCTCGCCGCGCTCGACGTGGCCGGCGGCGGCAGCAGCCCAGTGATCGTCCATGTAGCCGGTGCCCTGCCGCAGCTGCAGCAGGACCTCGGGTGAGCCGGCACCTCGGCCGCCGCGCACGAGGTAGACGTACGCGGCGGGCACCACGGTGAACCGGTCGTGGTCAGCGCTCACTGGGACGGCTGGTCCTGGGAGGTCTCGGCGTTCTCCTCCAGGACGGCGGCAGCCGGCTCCGACGTCTCGGCGCCCTGCGACTGCTCGCTCGCGTGCTCGCCCGGGGGCGCCTCGTCGACGTCGAAGGCGGCGTTGGTCTCCTCGGGTACCGGTGCGGTCACGAGAGGTCGTCGTTCTTGCCGTCGAGCTTGTCGAGCGCGTCCTTGGCCTTGTCGGTGGCCGAGTCGATCTTGTCGCCGTGCTTGCCGCCGGTCTTGTCGTCGGCGAACGCGGCGGCCTTGTCGATGCCGTCGCTGATCTTGTCGCCGTGCTTGTCGACGGCGTCGCTCAGCTTGTCCTTGGCCTTGTCCAGAAAGCCCATGGCGTTCCCCCTGTGGTCGGTGTGCGAGTGGTGCGGTGGGGGGCGGCACCACGAGAGTGCGCCCGATTGCCACACTAGCGACATGATCAGCCGCCAGGGGACCCGTGGCGCCGCCCCGACGGGTGACCCGGTCACGGTGGCGATCGTCGGCCCCACGGCCTCGGGCAAGACGGCGCTCTCGCTCGACCTCGCCGAGACGCTGGGCGGCGAGATCGTCAACACCGACGCGATGCAGGTCTACCGCGGCATGGACATCGGCACCGCCAAGGTCCCCGTGTCCGAGCGGCGCGGCATCCCGCATCACCTCCTCGACACCCAGGACGTGCGCGAGCCGGCGACGGTCGCGGCCTTCCAGGGCTGGGCGCGTGCGGTGATCGACGAGCTGCGGGGGAGGGGCGCCACCCCGGTGCTCGTCGGCGGCTCCGCGCTCTACATCCGCGCGATCCTCGACCGCTTCGAGTTCCAGGCCACCGACCCCGACGTCCGGGCCCGCCTCGAGGCCGAGCTCGCCGAGGTCGGCTCCGAGACGCTCCACCGACGTCTGGCAGACCTCGACCCCCGCACCGCCGACACCCTCGCCCCCGACAACGGTCGCCGCATCGTGCGCGCCCTCGAGGTGATCGAGCTGACCGGCCGGCCCTACTCGGGGTCGCTGCCCGAGCTCGAGTACGCCGACCCGCGCACCGTGCAGGTCGGCGTCGACATCGACCGCCCCACCCTCGACGCCCGCATCGAGCAGCGCGTGCACCAGATGTACGACGCCGGCCTGGTCGCCGAGGTCGAGCGGCTGCTCGACGAGGGCCTGGCCGAGGGCCGCACCGCCTCGCGCGCCATCGGCTACCGCGAGGCCCGCCAGGTGCTGGCCGGCGAGCTCGACGTCGACGAGGCGCGCTGGCGCACGATCTACGCCACCCGCCGCTACGCCCGCAAGCAGATGGGCTGGTGGCGCAAGGACCCCCGCATCACCTGGATCCCGTACGACGCCGCCGACCTGCTGGAGCAGGCCCTCGCGGCGGTGGAGGACACCGCGTCCCGCGGCGCATCATGAGCGCATGACCCGCGCCACCCGCTACCGCTACTACTGCGCCGCCACCCTCGACGGCTTCATCGCCGACGAGCACGACGGCCTCGACTGGCTCCTCAGCCAGGAGATCGACCACACCCCGGGCTCGCCGGGGCTCTACGACGACTTCATCACCGGGATCGGCGCCGTCGTGATGGGCGCGACGACGTACGGCTTCGTCTGCGACCAGCTGCGTGGCTCCGACGAGACCTGGCCCTACACGCAGCCCAGCTTCGTCTTCACCCACCGCGACCTCGAGGCGGTCGGCGACGGCATCACCTTCGTGACCGGCACCCCGACCGAGCACCGCGCCGCCCTGGAGGCGGCGGCGGGGGAGCGCGACGTGTGGGTGGTCGGCGGCGGCGCCCTGGCTGCTGACTTCGCCGACGCCGGGATGCTCGACGAGGTGCTCGTCAACGTCGCTCCGGTCACCCTGGGCGCCGGTCGCCCGCTCCTGCCGCGCCCCTACGACCTGCGGCTGCGTGACCTGGGGCGCAGCGGCGCCTTCGCCTACCTGACCTACGACGTGGTCGGCCCGCGTCGTGCGGACCCGACGGCGCGCGCGACCGCGTAAATGGATGTGGGGGAGCAGCCCTCCCCGTGTCATGGTCTGAGCACCATGACGACGACCCCCGCCACCCCACCGCAGAGCGCCGCCCCGCACGCCGAGGCACCCGACTACGGCGTGCTGCGGTGGCTGGTGCTCGCGACCTTCGTCGTCATCCTCAACGAGACGGTGATGATCAACGCGATCCCGCGTCTGATGGAGGAGTTCGCGGTCACCACGCGCGCCGCGCAGTGGCTCACGAGCGGCTTCATGCTGACCATGGCGGTCGTCATCCCGATCACCGGGTGGTTCCTGCAGCGGGTCACGACCCGTCAGGCGTTCACGACCGCGATGGCGGTCTTCTGCACCGGCACGCTCGTCGCGGCACTGGCGCCGACGTTCGGCGTGCTCCTGCTCGCCCGGATCATCCAGGCCGGCGGCACCGCGATCATGATGCCGCTGCTCATGACGACGCTGATGTCGATCGTGCGCGAGCAGGACCGCGGCCGGATCATGGGCAACGTCACCCTGGCGATCTCGGTCGCCCCGGCGCTCGGCCCGGCGGTCTCGGGCACCGTCCTGGCTCTGGGCTCGTGGCGCCTGCTCTTCGTCGTGGTCCTCCCGATCGCGCTGGCGATCACCTACGTCGGCCTGCGCAACCTCGTCGACGTCGGTGAGACCCGCGCGGGCGCGATCGACTGGACCAGCGTCGCGCTCTCGGCGTTCGGCTTCGGCCCGCTGGTCTTCGGGCTCTCCCAGCTCGGCGAGGGCTCGGGCACCGGACCGGCCTGGCTCCCGCCCGTGATGCTCGGCCTGGGGGCCACGATGCTCGTGGTCTTCGTGCTGCGCCAGCTGCGCCTGCAGCGCGACGGCGTCCCGCTGCTCGACCTGCGCACCCTGACCCACCGCACCTACGCGCTGGCGCTCGCACTCATGGCGACCTCCTTCATGGCGATGCTCGGCTCGATGATCCTGCTGCCGCTCTACCTCCAAGGCGTGCGCGGCCTCACCGAGCTGCAGACCGGGCTGCTCGTGATGCCCGGCGGCGTCGCGATGGGCCTGCTCGGACCGCAGGTCGGCAAGGTCTTCGACCGCGTCGGGGGCCGCCCGCTGGTCATCCCCGGCTCCCTGGGGGTCTTCGGCGGGCTCGCGCTGCTCACCCAGGTCGGCGCGACCACACCGGTGGCGTTCGTGCTCGGTGCGCACGTGCTGCTGATGATCTCCCTCGCGGCGGTGTTCACGCCCGTCTTCACCCTCGGACTCGGCTCGCTGCCGCCCGACCTCTACTCCCACGGCAGCTCGCTGCTGGCGACCCTGCAGCAGGTCGCGGCCGCCGCCGGTACGGCGGTCGTGGTCGCCGTCGTCGCCTCGCGCCAGGCCGGTCTGCTCGACGGCGGCGCCTCCGAGGTAGCCGCCCGGGTGGGCGGCAACCAGTGGGGCTTCGGCGTCGGTGCCGTCCTCGCGCTGGTCGTCGTGGCGCTCGCGCTCGTGCTGCCCGGGCGGGCGTCGACGTACGGCGCGGGCACCCCCGACGGCACTCCCGAGGGCACCCCCGCAGGCACCCCCGAGGACACGGTCTCAGCCCACTAGTCTCACCGGCATGAGCCTGCCCCCTGCCGCCCCCGACCGCACCGCCCTCGTCACCGGGGCCTCGTCCGGGATCGGTGCCGAGATCGCTCGCGAGCTCGCCCGGCGCGGCCACGGCGTCACCCTCGTGGCGCGCTCCGCCGGCAAGCTCGAGGCGCTGGCCGACGAGCTGCGCGCCACCGGCGTGCGGGCCGAGGTGATCGCGTGCGACCTCACCGACCGCAGGTCGCGGGCCGGGCTGCCGGGCGCCGTCGAGGGGCGCGGCCTGGTGGTCGACGTCCTGGTCAACAACGCCGGCCTCTCCACGCTGGGCCCGGTCGCCGCCTCCGACCCGGAGGCCGAGATGAACATGATCGAGCTGGACGTCGTCGCCGTCGCCGACCTCTGCTCACGCTTCCTGCCGGGCATGGTGCAGCGTCGCCGCGGGGCGGTGCTCAACGTCGCCTCGACCGCAGCATTCCAGCCGCTCCCCGGCCAGGCCGGCTACGGCGCGGGCAAGTCGTTCGTGCTGTCCTACACGCAGAGCCTCGCCGGCGAGCTCAAGGGCACCGGGGTCACCGCGACCACGCTGTGCCCCGGACCGGTCGCGACCGGGTTCGGCGAGGCAGCGGGGTTCGCGAAGGAGGACGCCGAGGAGGCGCTGCCGAAGGTGATGTGGGTGTCGGCGGTCGACGTCGCCCGCGCCGCCGTCGACGGACTCGACAAGGGCCGTCTCGTGGTGATCCCGGGCACCGCCAACCGCGTGGCAGCCGCGCTGTCGCAGATCACCCCGCGCACGCTCCTGCTGCCCGTGCTGGTCAAGAACCACCCCGGCCTCAAGTAGCGCGGGAGTACGCCGACGCCCGCGCGACCTGGTCGGCAGTCGGTCGCACGCCCGTGTAGAGCCAGAACTGCTCCGCGGCCTGGAGCGCGATCACCTCGGCGCCGGTGATCACCGGCTTGCCGAGCCCCCGGGCCAGACGCACCAGCGGGGTCTCCGGAGGCACGGCCACGACGTCGAGCACGGCGGTCGCGGACGCCACCTGCGCCTCGCTGAACGGCGAGTCGTCGGCGGCCGGACCACCCGCCATCCCGACCGGCGTCACGTTGACCAGCAGGTCGGCGCCCGGGTCGTCGCCGAGCTCGTCGGCCGTCGCGACCCAGGAGTAGCCGTAGGTCTCGGCCAGCGCCGGCCCGGCCGTCGGGTTGCGGGCCACGAGCACGCCGTCGGTGAAGCCGGCGTCGCGCAGCGCCGCCACGACGGCCTTCGCCATCCCGCCGCTGCCGGTGACCACCGCCCGGCCGCCGGACGGCAGGCCCGGGGTGGCGAGCAGGTCTCGCACGGCCTGGTAGTCGGTGTTGTAGGCGTGGAGCACGCCGCCGGTGTTGACGATGGTGTTGGCCGAGGCGATCACGGCCGCCGAGTCGTGGATGACGTCGACGTGAGCGAGGCAGTCCTCCTTGAAAGGCATCGAGACCCCGCAGCCGCGGATGCCGAGCGCGCGCAGCCCGGCAACGGCGGCCGCGATGTCGGTGGTGGTGGTCGCCTTGTAGACGAAGTCGAGCCCCAGCTCGTCGTAGAGGAAGTTGTGGAACCGGGTGCCGAGATGGCTCGGCCGCGCCGACAGCGACAGGCAGAGCCGGGTGTCCTTGTTCACGCTCAGGTGCATGGCCGGGAGCCTACGCACGGCCGGCAGTACCGTGGAGGCGTGAGCGCTCCGACCCCCTACCCCTTCCTCAAGGGCCACGGCACCCACAACGACTTCGTGCTGCTGCCCGACCACGACGGCAGGATCCACGGCGACCTGTCGGTCGAACGCGTGCAGGCGCTCTGCGACCGCCGCGGCGGCATCGGCGGCGACGGCGTCCTGCGTGTCGTCCGCGCACTGTCGGGCCGCGGTGCCGAGTGGTTCATGGACTACCGCAACGCCGACGGCTCGATCTCGGAGATGTGCGGCAACGGCGTGCGTGTCTTCGGGCGCCACCTCGTCGAGGAGGGCCTCGCCGACCCCACGCAGCCCCTTCCGGTCGACACCCGCGACGGCCTCAAGGTGCTGACCTTCGCGGGGGGTGCCGTCGACGGCGACGTGACCGTCGACATGGGTGTCCCGCAGGTGCTCGGCGAGTCGAAGGTGGGTGTGGGGGAGCGCTGGTGGACCGCCGCCCACGTCGACACCGGCAACCCGCACGCGGTCGCGTTCGTCGACGACCTCGCCGACGCCGGCCCGCTGACCTCCCCGCCCGAGCACGACGTCGCGGTCTACCCGCACGGCGTCAACGTCGAGTTCGTCGTACGACGCGGCGAGCGCCACGTGGCGATGCGCGTGCACGAGCGCGGGTCGGGGGAGACCCGGTCGTGCGGCACCGGGGCGTGCGCCGTGGCGGTGGCCACCGCGACCGCCGACGACGCCGAGCGCGGGACGCCGTACCGCGTCGACCTCCCGGGCGGGACCCTGACGATCACCTGGCTCGAGGACGGGCACGTGCTGATGGCCGGGCCGGCCCTCATTGTGGCCCGCGGCACAACCGACCTCTGAGGGCCAGTAATCTGCCGAGCATGGAACTCAGTGGATCTTCTGCCATCGTCACGGGCGGCGCGTCGGGCATCGGTGCCGCGGCCGCCCGCCGTCTCG
>JBFJKO010000166.1:0-7303 GCA_041634935.1 Nocardioides sp. | reverse complement strand
GTTGATGCCGACGAGCACGTCGAACTCGCCGAGGCGGAGGGCGCGCAGGATCTCGATCCGCTGGATCGTGTCGATGTTGGAGTGCAGATAGCGCACCTTGAGGCCCTGCTCGAGCAAGTAGTCGGTGAGGTCCTCGGCCATCTTCTTGGTGAGCGTGGTGACCAGCACCCGCTCGTCGATCTCGGTGCGCAGCCGGATCTCGTGCACCAGGTCGTCGATCTGGCCCTTCGTCGGCTTGATGACCACCTCGGGGTCGATCAGCCCGGTGGGCCGGATGATCTGCTCGACCACGTCGCCCCCGACCTTGTCGAGCTCGTAGTTGCCCGGCGTCGCCGAGAGGTAGATGGTCTGCCCGATCCGCTCGAGGAACTCCTCCCAGCGCAGCGGCCGGTTGTCCATCGCGCTCGGCAGCCGGAAGCCGTGGTCGACCAGGTTGCGCTTGCGCGACATGTCGCCCTCGTACATGCCACCGATCTGCGGGACCGCGACGTGGGACTCGTCGACGACGACGAGGTAGTCCTCGGGGAAGTAGTCGAGCAGGCAGTTGGGCGCCGAGCCGGGACTACGACCGTCCATGTGCATGGAGTAGTTCTCGATGCCCGCGCACGAGCCGACCTGGCGCATCATCTCGATGTCGTAGGTGGTGCGCATGCGCAGCCGCTGCGCCTCGAGCAGCTTGCCCTGCCGCTCGAGCTCGGCGAGCCGCGCCTCGAGCTCGGCCTCGATGCCCCGCACCGCCCGCTCCATGCGCTCGGCGCCGGCGACGTAGTGGGTCGCGGGGAAGACGTAGAGCTCGTTGTCGTCGGTGATGACCTCCCCCGTCAGCGGGTGGAGCGTCATGAGGCGCTCGATCTCGTCGCCGAAGAACTCGATGCGCACCGCGTGCTCCTCGTAGACCGGGAAGATCTCGAGGGTGTCGCCGCGCACGCGGAACGTGCCGCGGGTGAAGCTCATGTCGTTGCGGGTGTACTGGATCTCCACGAGCTGGCGCAGGATCGAGTCTCGGTCGCGCTCCTCGCCGACGCGCAGGCGCAGCATCCGGTCGACGTACTCCTGGGGCGTGCCGAGGCCGTAGATGCACGACACGGTCGAGACCACGATGACGTCGCGTCGGGTCAGCAGCGAGTTGGTGGCCGAGTGGCGCAGGCGCTCGACCTCCTCGTTGATCGAGGAGTCCTTCTCGATGTAGGTGTCGGTCTGCGGGACGTAGGCCTCGGGCTGGTAGTAGTCGTAGTAGGAGACGAAGTACTCGACCGCGTTGTCGGGGAACAGCTGGCGCAGCTCGTTGGCGAACTGCGCCGCCAGGGTCTTGTTGGGCTGGAGCACCAGCATGGGTCGCTGCACCTGCTCGGCCACCCACGCGACGGTGGCCGTCTTGCCGGTGCCGGTGGCACCGAGGAGCACGACGTCCTCGACGCCGCCGGAGACGCGCTTGGAGATCTCCTCGATCGCGGCCGGCTGGTCGCCCGCGGGCTGGTAGTCGGAGACCACCTTGAACGGGGCGACACGGCGCTCGAGATCAGTGACAGGACGCATGCGTCCACCCTACGGTCGACCACCGACACCCCTTCGGGGCGCCGTCAGAGGATGCGGCCGAGCGGACGCAGGAAGGCCTCGGTGAACTTACGGTGCAGGTCGCGGGCCTCCCACTCGAAGCTGGTCAGCGGCGCGCAGTTGGTCTCGTCGGTGAGGAAGATCTTCTCCAGGGCCGCTGCCAGCCCCGGGTCGATCACCTCGAGGTTGATCTCGTAGTTGCCCTGGAGGCTGAGGCGGTCGATGTTGGCGGTGCCGACCGTGGTCCAGGTGCCGTCGACCGTGGCGGTCTTGGCGTGGACCATCGCCCCCTTGAAGCGCAGGATCTTCACCCCCGCGTCGAGCAGCTGGGTGAAGTAGCCGCGCGAGACCCAGTCGGCCACGATGTGGTTGGACTTCAGCGGCACCAGCAGCCGGACGTCGACGCCGCGCCGGGCGGCGTCCTTGAGGGCGTCGACGAAGTCCTGGTCAGGTAGGAAGTACGCCTGGGTCATCCACACGTTGCGGCTGGCCCGGTTGATCGCCTCGAGGTACATCGCCCGGATGGGGAACATCCACAGGCGCGGCACGTTGCGCTGCACGCGGATCTTGGACTCCCAGGTGGAGGCCGTCTCGAGCAGCAGCGGCCGCTCGCTGTGACGCAGGCGGCGCCGCCGGTGCAGGTTCCAGAAGTCGGCGAACGCCCGCTTGAGGTCCCACACGCCGGGGCCGGTGATCCGCACGTGCGTGTCCCGCCACTCGGTCTCGTAGGCGTCGCCGATGTTGTAGCCGCCCACGAAGCCGACCGCGTCGTCGACCACGAGGATCTTGCGGTGGTCGCGCCCGTAGCCGCGCAGGTCGAAGAAGCGCCACCCGGCGGCGTACAGCGGGAACTTCAGCACCTTCATCGTGGACGGGAAGCGCTTGAAGACCGGCGAGACGACGAGGTTGGCGAAGCCGTCGTAGATGCAGTAGACCTCGACGCCTCGCTCGGCTGCCTCTGCGAGGGCTCGCTTGAAGCGCTCGCCCGTGCGGTCGCCCTTCCAGATGTAGGTCTCGAAGAGGACCTGCCGCTGGGCTCCCTCGATCGCCGCGATCATGTCGTCGTAAAGGTCGCGGCCGTAGGTGTAGGTCGTGACCGTGCCCTCGCCCACCTCCACCGTCGTCGGCGCGGTGGTCGGGAACGCCACCGGCTTCTTGCCGCGGCGCCGGTAGGAGTCGACCACCGACATCGTCACCGCGATGACGAGCTGGAGGCCGAGGACCGACAGCAGCACGCGTCGCAGCAGCCTGACGCTGCGCTCGACGTACCGGGACCTGCTCACACCTCGCAGCCTAGTGCGGCGCGACCAGCGGAGTCGGAAGGGTCACACTCCACCGAGCGAGATGCGGCGCCCGGTCCGGCCGCCGGAGGCGTTCAATCGACGGGTGAGCACCACGACCGAGCAGGCCGCCGAGATCAGCACCACCCGACGCTGGTCGATGCTCGGCGCCAGCACGACGGCGCAGGCCGCGAGCGCGGTGATGGCGCACGGTCCCGCGTTCCTCATCCCGGCACTGGTGTCGCAGGAGGGGCTGAGCCTCGTGCGCGCCGGCGTGGTGGCCGCCGCGCCGACGCTGGGCGTCATGCTCACCCTCGTCGCCTGGGGCCTGCTCACCGACCGACGCGGCGAACGACTCGTCCTGCTCCTCGGCCTCGGCCTCACCACCGTCGCCGGCGTCGCCGCGGCGCTGTCCCCCGGCCTCGTGTGGCTCACGGTGGCGCTCTTCCTCGGCGGGGCCTCGGCCGCGAGCACCAGTGCTGCCAGCGGGCGCGTGGTCGTCGGGTGGTTCGGCCCCCGGCGCCGTGGGCTCGCCATGGGTATCCGCCAGATGTCGCAGCCCGTCGGGGTCGGGGTGGCGGCCATCAGCATCGCGGTGGTGGCCGACGTGCACGGCGTGCACGCGGCGATGTGGGTGCCGACCGTGGCCACCGCGCTCGCCGCGCTCCTCGTGGCGGCCCTGGTCGTCGACCCGCCGCGACCGGCCCTGGTCGGCGGCCGCGCGCCCAACCCCTACCGCGGCGACCGCTTCCTCGCCCGTATCCACGTGGTGTCGGTCCTGCTCGTGGTGCCGCAGTTCGTGGTGTGGACCTTCGCCCTCGTCTGGCTCGTGCAGGACCGCGGCTGGTCGCCGGGTGCGGCGGGCACCCTCGTCGCCCTGGCCCAGGTCGGTGGCGCCGCCGGGCGCATCGCGGCCGGTCAGCTCTCCGACGTGGTCGGGTCGCGGATGCGGCCGCTGCGGTGGGTCGCGATCGGCGCCGGGCTCACGATGGCCGCACTGGGGGCCGCGGCCGGCCTCGACTGGGCCGTCGCCGTCCCGTTGATCGTGTTGGCGACGGTGCTCACCGTGGCCGACAACGGCCTAGCCTTCACCGCCGTGGCCGAGCGGGCCGGGGCGCACTGGTCGGGCCGCGCCCTGGGGGTGCAGAACACCGCCCAGTTCTTCGCCAGCGCCCTCGTGCCGCCCGTAGGTGGCTTCGTGGTGACGCAGGGGGGCTATGCGGCTGCCTTCGCACTCGCGGCGCTCTTCCCGCTGGTCGCGATCTCCCTGGTGCCGGTCACGGCCGAGGACGCCCTGACCTGACGACGGGGGAAAACACCCCAAAAACCAGGATGACCCGCTCTGACGACTCCCCCCCGGAAGTGTCGAACGGGTCGATCCTGTGGAACATTTTCCTGGCTTGCTCGGGCCTGGCGCCTGTATCCCCCCGGATTGAGGGCCTGCTCTCGAGCGAAGCGTCTTCGGGGCTTTTCTTCCCTTCCGACACCCAGAACATTACGGGCGCCGGAAACACGAGTGGTCAACTCCAAATCCACAGTCTCGACAGGGATTGGTAACAGAGCGCCACCCACGCTCACCCCCGCCGCGAGGGCAGGTGGGTCCGCGGCGCCATCCGGGGGCCGTGCCGCGGCCGGTGGAGGCCGCCGGCCGCCACCAGGGCGGGCACCCGCCCGCGCTGAGGGCGGTAGGGCTCGAGGAACGCAGCCATCGCGTCGTCGTCGAAGGGCGTCCCCGTCAAGGCCCACCCGACGTCCTTCGCCACGTGGTAGTCGCCGAAGGAGACCGCGTCGGGGTCGCCGAACGTGCGGGTGCGCACCTCGGCGCTCGTCCAGACACCGATGCCCGGCAGGCTGCGCAGGCGTCGGTCGGCCTCCTCGGGGGGCAGGCCCACCAGTCGCTCGAGGGAGTCCGCGACCCGGGCGGCGGTCACGATCGCGCGGGAGCGCGCGTGGTCGATGTGCAGCTGCAGCCACTCCCACGAGGCGATCCGACGCAGCGTGGCGGCGTCCGGCTGCACCCAGAGCTGCTGCTGCTCGGCGCCCGGCCCGGGCGCGCGCTCGCCGAAGCGACGCACGAGCATCCGGAACCCGGCGAAGGCCTCCTGACCGGTGACCTTCTGCTCGATGATCGCGGGCACCAACGACTCCATGAGCAGTCCGCTGCGTCCGAGGCGCAGGTGCGGGTGGTGGCGGCGGACCTCGGCCAGCACCGGGTGCCGCGGCTCGAAGCCGTCCCAGCTGTCGGAGGCGCCGAGGAGGTCAGGCACCGACTCCAGCGCCCACTCGGCGCCGCTCCCCCAGGCCTCCGCCTCGACCACACCCTCCGCGGGGCGCGGACGGATCATCAGGGTCGCCGTGCCGACCGGGGTGCGTAGCCCGCGCCAGGTCGCCTCGCCGTCGCGGCGGAAGGTCGGGTCGCCGCCCCCGTGGCGCTGCTGCGAGAGCGTGGCCGAGACCAGGCAGGGCCAGTCGGGTCGCCACACCCGCTGTCGCGCACCGCTCGCCATGCCACGATCGTAGGTGCGCCCGCCGACCCCGGACCGGAGCCGAGCGGACGGATGGCAAGAACACGTTCTAGTTCTGGCTAGGGTGGCGGCCATGACCCTGAGGATCTCCGACGAGGCACGCGTCCGGACGCTGACCCTGGACCGCCCCGACGCGCTCAACGCGTTCAACGAGGCGCTCTACGACGCCACCGCCCAGGCGCTGCTCGACGCCGCCGAGGACCCGTCCGTGGCCGTCGTGCTCCTGACCGGCGCCGGCCGGGGCTTCAGCGCCGGCACCGACCTGCTCGAGATGCACCAGATGGCCACCGACCCCGACTTCCAGCGCGGCACGCACGGCTTCCTGGGACTGCTCGACGCCCTCGTCGCCTTCCCCAAGCCGCTGGTGTGCGCGGTGAACGGCGTCGGCCTCGGCATCGGAGCCACCATCCTCGGCTTCGCGGACCTGGCCTTCATGTCCACCACCGCGCGGCTCAAGTGCCCCTTCACCAGCCTCGGGGTCGCACCCGAGGCGGCGTCGTCCTACCTGCTCCCGCTGCTCGTCGGCCGCCAGAACGCCGCCTGGATGCTGCTGTCGGCCGAGTGGATCTCGGCCGAGGAATCGCGTGCCATGGGCCTGGTGTGGCGCCTCTGCGAGCCCGACGACCTGCTCGACGAGGCGCGGCGACACGCCGAGGTGCTCGCTGCGCGACCGGTGTCGTCCCTGATGGCCGTCAAGCGCACGATGACCGAGCCGCTGAAGGCGGAGATCGCCGCAGCGAGGGAGCGGGAGAACGCCGCCTTCGCCGAGCTGATGGGCGGTCCGGCCAACCTGGAGGCGCTGGCGGCGTTCGCCGAGGGGCGTGAGGCAGACTTCAGCGGTCTGTGACGCTCCGCAGCGCCTATAGTGCTTCGTGACAGCACGAAGACTATTCATGGGGAGACGAGAACGATGTCGGTCGAGACGACCTCCAGAGTGCCCGAGCGGCGCGCCCGCCTCGACCACGAGACGGTCGTCGTGGCGGCGGAGGTGCTGGTCGACCGCGACGGCTACGACGCCCTGTCGATGACCCTGCTCGCTGCCGAGCTCGACACCCGGGTCTCCTCGCTCTACAACCACGTGACGAACCTCGAGGACCTCCGCTCGGAGATCCAGGTGCGCGCGATGGCCTCCATGGGACGTCACGTGCAACGGGCCGCCATGGGGCGCTCGGGCGCCGACGGCATCGAGGCGCTGTGCCACCAGCTCCGGGACTTCGCGCGCACCTACCCGCAGCGCTACGCCGCGCTGACCCGCGCGCCGATCGACCGCGACGCGTTCTTCGAGGCCGCCGGCGGGGTGATCGAGGCCCTCGGGGTGATGGTCCGCTCGACCGGCCTGCCCGAGGACGACATCCTCGCCACCGGCATGGCCGTCTTCAGCGCACTGCACGGGTTCGTCTCGCTCGAGGTCAGCGGCTACTTCGGTGGCATCGACGACCTCGAGCAGGTCTTCGACCGGGTGGTGCGCGGAGCCGTCGCCGCGATCGTGCTCGACTCCCCGCCCAGCTGAGGGACCGAGCGCCGTGCTCCTCCAGGACGTCGTCCACGTGTCGGCCGCAGTGGCGGCCACCCGCTCCCGCAAGGAGAAGGTCGCCGCGATCGCCGAGCTCCTGCGCGCGGCGCGTGAGGACGCCGCGTCGTTGGAGACCGTCGTGTCGTACGTCGCCGGGTCGCTGCGGCAGCGTCGTACGGGCCTGGGGTGGCGCGGGCTCGCCGACCTCCCGGCGCCCGCAGGCGAGGCGTCGCTGACCGTCGCCGGGGTCCACCAGGCCTTCGAGCGGCTCGCGGGCCTGTCGGGGCCCGGCTCGCAGGCGGCCCGCACCGAGGCGGTGGCGGCGCTCTTCGCAGCGGCGACCGCCGACGAACAGGTCTGGCTGCGCGGGCTGGTGACCGGTGAGGTGCGGCAAGGAGCGTCGGACGCCCTCGTGCAGGAAGCGGTCGCCG
>JBFJKO010000165.1:0-7313 GCA_041634935.1 Nocardioides sp. | reverse complement strand
GTCGTCGAGTAGCCGGGGTGCGAGCGAAGCGAGCGACTGGCGTATCGAGACGTGGTCGTGAGGGTCACTGGGGCATCTCGCTACGCCGGCCTGGCGACTTCGTCGCTTCGGCCGGCTACTCGATGACCAGGGGCGCTTCGGCTCCACGATGACCGGGCGAGGGGTGTCCGTCTGCGTAGAGTCCGGGCATGGCGCTCGCGACATGGCAGGACCTGTGCATCGACGCCCTCGACGTGGAGGAGCAGAGCCGTTTCTGGGCGGCCGTGACGGGGCTCGAGCCGACCGGACCGGTGGAGCATCGACGCCTGGAGGGGGTCTCTGCGGCGCACACGATCTACGTCAACGCCGTCGACCGGCCCCACGTCGTCAAGAACCGCGTCCACCCCGACGTCTACGCCGGGTCCGTCGACGACCTCGTCGCACTCGGGGCGACGGTGCTGGCTCCGGCCGAGGAGACCGGGTTGCGCTGGACGGTGATGGCGGACCCGGAGGGCAACGAGTTCTGCGCGTTCCTGCGCAGCGGCGACGAGCTGCCGTCGTACCGCCTCCACGGGGTCTGCATCGACTGCGTCGACGCCGGGCCCCTGGCGGCGTGGTGGGGCCGGGTCTTCGGCATCGCGCCGACGAAGAACGAGGGCGAGGACTGGTGGACGATCACGGGCGCCGGACCGGACGACGTCCTGACCCTCGACTTCGGGACCGTGCCGGAGCCCCGCACCGTGCCCAACCGGCTCCACTGGGACGTGCAGGGGCGCGTGGCCGACCTGCTGGCGCACGGCGCGACGCACCTGTGGGACACCGAGCACTGGACCGTGCTGGCCGATCCGGAGGGCAACGAGTTCTGCGTGTTCGACGCTCCCGAGGCCGCGACTGATTGACTACGGGCATGACGCTTGACCTGTCGACCGACGTCGTCTCCCTGACCCAGCAGCTGTGCGACATCGAGTCGGTGAGCCTCGACGAGCAGGCCATCGCGGACGCCGTCGAGGCCGCGCTCACCCCGCTCGAGCACCTGACGGTCGTCCGTCGCGGCAACACCGTCGTCGCGCGCACCGACCTCGGTCGCGGCGAGCGGGTCGTGATCGCCGGGCACCTCGACACCGTGCCGGTCAACGACAACTTCCCCAGCCGGCTCGACGAGGAGGCGGGGATCCTGCACGGGCTCGGCACGTGCGACATGAAGGGCGGGGACGCCGTCATGCTGCGGCTCGCCGCGACCGTGCCCGAGCCGGTGCGTGACGTGACCTTCATCTTCTACGAGGCCGAGGAGATCGACGCCGAGTACAACGGCCTGCTGCTGCTCTCGCAGAGCGACCCCGACCTGATGCTGGGCGACTTCGCCATCCTGATGGAGCCCTCCAACGCCGGGGTCGAGGCGGGCTGCCAGGGCACCCTGCGCGTCGACGTCCGCGCGGTCGGCGAGCGCGCCCACTCCGCGCGCAGCTGGAAGGGCGTCAACGCGATCCACGGGGCGGGGGAGATCCTCGCCCGGCTCAACGCCTACGAGGCGCGCCGTCCGGTCATCGACGGGCTCGAGTACCACGAGGGCCTCAACGCGGTCGCGATCCGCGGCGGCGTCGCCGGCAACGTGCTCCCCGACGAGTGCGTCGTCGAGGTCAACTTCCGCTTCGCTCCCGACCGCAGCGAGGCCGAGGCACTCGGCTACGTCACCGAGGTCTTCGACGGCTTCGAGGTGGTCGTCACCGACACCGCCCCCGGGGCCCTGCCGGGCCTCGACCGACCCGCAGCCAAGGCGTTCATCGAGGCCGTCGGCGGCGAGGTGAACCCGAAGTTCGGCTGGACCGACGTCGCTCGCTTCACCGGTCTCGGCGTGCCCGCCGTCAACTACGGCCCCGGTGACCCGCTGCTGGCCCACAAGCAGGAGGAGTACGTGCCGGTGGCCGAGATCCGCCACTGCGAGGAGCGCCTGCGCACGTGGCTGGAGGGTCGCGCGTGAAGTTCCAGGCCAAGGGGCCGCTGATCAACCGCCGCAGCCAGGTCGACACCACCTCCACCACCGACCAGCGCCTGCTGGACTCCCGCGGCCCGACCGACTGGGTGCACACCGACCCATGGCGCGTCCTGCGGATCCAGGCCGAGTTCGTCGAGGGCTTCGGCGGTCTGGCCGAGCTCGGACCGGCGATCGGCGTCTTCGGCTCGGCCCGCACCGCGACCGACGACCCCTACTACGCCAAGGCCGAGCAGGTGGGCCGGCTGCTGGTCGAGGCCGGGTTCGCGGTCATCACCGGCGGCGGTCCCGGGGCCATGGAGGCCGCCAACAAGGGCGCCTGCGAGGCGGGCGGCGTCAGCGTGGGCCTGGGCATCGAGCTGCCCTTCGAGGCCGGGCTCAACGAGTGGGTCGACGTCGGCATCAACTTCCGCTACTTCTTCGCCCGCAAGACGATGTTCGTGAAGTACAGCCAGGGCTTCGTCGTCGTCCCCGGCGGGCTCGGCACTCTCGACGAGCTGTTCGAGGCGGTCACCCTCGCGCAGACCCAGAAGATCACCTCGTTCCCGGTCGTGCTGATCGGCGTCGACTACTGGTCCGGACTGATCGACTGGCTGCGCGACACCGTGCACGCCGACGGCAAGATCTCCGCCGCCGACCTCGACCGGTTCATCCTCACCGACGACGCCGAGGAGGCGGTCGCGGCGATGGTGGCCGGCCAACGGCGATGATCTGGCTGACCACGATCGTGGTCGTGCTCGTGCTGGGCGGGATCGCCCTCGTGGCGGCCGGTCGTGGGGCCCCGATGACGGAGGAGTACGACGACCGTCCCGACGTCGTCGTCCCCGCCGGGGACCTGCGCAGCGAGGACCTGCGCCGCGTGCGCTTCGGGGTCACCTTCCGCGGCTACCGGATGACCGAGGTCGACGCGCTCCTCGACCGCCTCGCCGCCCAGCTCGACGAGGCGGAGCGTCCGCGAGACGTACCGGACGGCGAGTGAGACACTTCCGCACGTGCCGACAGCAGTCATCGTCTCCCTCGTCGCGGTCCTGACGGTCCTGGCCGCGGTCGTGGTGGTGCTGACGCGGCTGCGGCTGCGCTCGGGCACCCGCGCCGCCGGCTCGCTCCAGCTCGCCACCGGGGTCGTCACGACCCACACCGTCGCCGGTGCGCTCGCGCTGGTCAGCTGGACGATCTTCCTGCTCCTGCCCGAGGGCGTCGGCGAGAACGCCACCACGCTGATCGGACTCTTCGCCCTGCTCTGCTGGTGGGTCACCGTCGTCGCGGGACTGCTGATCCTGAGTCGCTGGCTGCCGGGGCGTGGCCGCCACGCCGGGCCCGGCGCCTCCGACAGCTGGTCGGAGGGACCGCTGCTGTCGGTGCTCGCCCACGTCGGGCTGCTCGTCGGCGTCGTCTTCTTCACCTACGCCTACCTGGTGAGCGCCGTCTGATGGCTCGCCGGACTGCCCGCCTGATCGCCCCGGTGGCCCTGCTGCTCGCCGCCACGACCCTGGCTCCGGCCGGCAGCGCGCCCGCCGGCGCCGCACCGGTGTCGGCATCGACATCGGTGTCGGAGAAGCCGCGCACGGTGGTGAGGCGGACCGTCATCGGCACGTCGGTGCAGGGACGCGACATCGTCGCGTTCCGTCTCGGCGAGCCCGCGCGCCCGCGCGTCAGGACCGTCGTCCTGCTCGCGGCCATGCACGGCAACGAGGCGGCGCCGAGCCAGATCCTGCGCCGGCTCGTCAAGGGCCGACCGATCATCGGTCTCGACCTGTGGGTGGTGCCGACGTACAACCCGGACGGCGTCGCCGCCGGCACCCGCAAGAACGCCAACGGCGTCGACCTCAACCGCAACTTCCCGCACGACTGGGCCGACCTCGACGGCAGCTACGAGTCGGGTCCGCGGCCGGCCTCGGAGCCGGAGACGAAGGCGATGATGGACTTCCTCGACCGCGTCGACCCGGCCGCGATCCTGAGCTTCCACCAGCCGCTGACCGGTGTCGACACCGACACCAAGGACCCGCGCCTGGCCCGCCGGGTGGCGCGCAAGCTCGAACTGCCGCGCCGCACCCTCGACTGCGGCGGCACCTGCCACGGCACGATGACCGGCTGGTTCAACCACTCGCACGAGGGCGCGGCGCTGACGGTGGAGTACGGCGCCCACCCCAGCCGCCACCGGATGCGGCGGGTCGCGCCCGACCAGGTGTTGTCGGTGTTCCGCGCCGTGCGCGGCCGGGTCGGCGCGAACCCCTACCCCGGCTGAGGGTCAGCGCCCCTCGAAGACCGGCTTCTCCTTGGCGACGAACGAGGCCACCGCGGCCGTGTGGTCGTGGGTCGACCCGGTCCTCGTCATCATCTCGCTCTCGAGCGCCAGCGACTCCTCGAGCGTGTGCCCGGCCGCGTAGACCACCGAGCGACGGATCGACCCGAGCGCGACCGTCGGACCCGAGGCCAGGCGCGACGCCAGGGCAGCGACCTCGTCGGCCAGCGAGTCGGCCGGGACGACCGTCGTCGCGAGCCCGATCTCGAGGGCCTCGTCGGCCTTGACGGTGCGCGGGAAGTACATGAGCTCGAGCGCCTTGGCGCGCCCGACCAGCATCGGCAGGTGATAGCTGGCGCCGGTGTCGCACGAGAGCGCGACGCCGGCGAAGGAGGTGTTGAACCCCGCGGTGTCGGCCACGATGCGGAAGTCGCAGGCGATGGCGAGCGAGGCGCCCGCGCCGGCCGCGACGCCGTTGACGGCCGCGATGACCGGCTTCTCCATGGTGGCGAGCGTGGTCACGATGGGGTTGTAGTGCTTGTCGACGGTGGTGAAGAGCGCGTCGCTGCCACCGTTGTGGAGCAGGTCGATGTGCTCCTTGAGGTCCTGGCCGGTGCAGAACGCGCGACCGGTGCCGGTCAGCACCACGCACCGCACCGACTCGTCGGCCGCCACCTGGGCGGTGACCTCGACGAGGCGCTCCTTGGTCGCGATGTTGAGGCTGTTCATCGCGTCGGGGCGGTTCAGCGTGATCGTCGCGATGCCGTCGCGGACGTCGAGCAGGACCGGGTCGGAGGAGGTCGAGGGGGCGGTGGATTCGCTCATGCGGCTGAGTCTGCCACCCCCGTGACGGAGGTGATCTCCGGTCCGCGGCCGGTCGGTGGTGCGAGGGGGGTGCCCTATAGGGGATACTGGTCACGCTCATGCGCGGCAGACTCGACTGCCGCGAGTTCGACTTAGGAAGAGGGTGCCGCATGGCGGCGATGAAGCCGCGGACCGGCGACGGTCCGCTGGAGGTCACCAAGGAAGGCCGCGGCATCGTGATGCGCGTGCCTCTCGAAGGCGGTGGCCGCCTCGTGGTGGAGCTGAACGCCGAGGAGGCCGGCGCCCTGGGCGACGCCCTCAAGAACGTCGTCGGTTGACCTCCACCCGTCGTCCCGCACTGCCGAGCCAGGTCTCACCCCCCGACGTCGCACTGAGTCGCTTCGCGGCGCACGCGATCGCCGGGGTCGAGGTCGTGGCGCTCCCGGTCGCTCCGGGTGAGGACCCCACGGACCTGATGCTCGGGCCCGGTGCGGCCGAGCTCGGCGACGTGCTGGATCTCGACCTGCTGGCCCTGGCAGAGGCGGCCGGGGCCACCGGCGCGACGGGCGAGGTCACGAGCCTCCCGGTGCCGCTCGGCGGCCCCGAGAACGGCGACCTGCGGCTCGTGCTGCTCGTCGGCGTGGGGGAGCAGACTCCCACCGACCTCAGGCGCGCGGGTGCAGCAGTGGCCCGCGCGACGCGCGGGCGCGGCGCCGTGGCGACGACCATCGCCGGCCTCGACGCCGACCGCGGCATCGAGGCCTTCGTGACCGGCGCGATGCTGGCGTCGTTCGGCTTCGACTGGCGCTCCGGCGAGCCCGAGCACGTCCCGGTCAAGCAGGTCGTGCTGGCCGCGGTGGGTGCCGACACCGAGGCTGCCGACCGTGCCGCGCTCGAGCGCGCGGTCGCCCTCGGCGGTGCCGGCTGGCGGGCGCGGATGCTCGCCACCGTCCCCTCCAACCTGAAGAACCCCGCCTGGCTCGCCGAGCAGGCCGAGGAGATCGCCGCCGAGGCCGGGCTGACGTGCCGGGTCTGGGACGAGCGTGAGCTCGCCGACGGCGGCTTCGGCGGCATCATCGGCGTCGGGCAGGGCTCCGCCACCCCGCCCCGCCTGATCCGTCTCGACTACACGCCGAGCAAGGCTGCCCTCGCCGGCCGCTCGCGACGCAGGACGCCGACCGTCGTTCTCGTCGGCAAGGGCATCACCTTCGACTCCGGTGGCCTGTCGATCAAGCCCGCGCAGGCGATGGCCAGCATGAAGCGCGACATGACCGGCGGCGCCGTCGTCCTCGCGGCGATGGCGGCCCTCGAGGAGGTCGGCTGCCCGGTCCACGTCGTCGGTCTCGTGCCGGCGGCCGAGAACGCCGTGTCCGGCTCCGCGATGCGCCCCGGCGACGTGCTGCGTCACTACGGCGGACGCACCAGCGAGATCAGCAACACCGACGCCGAAGGTCGGCTGGTGATGGCCGACGCGATCGCGTACGCCGCCGCCGAGCTCGACCCGGCCGTCATCGTCGACGTCGCCACGCTCACCGGCGCCGTGAAGGTCGCGCTGGGGCAGGAGATCGGTGGCCTCTTCGCCAACGACGACGCCCTCGCCGACGCGCTGCTCGCGGCCGGCGACGGAGCGGGCGAGCCCTTCTGGCGCTTCCCGCTGCACGCCGCCTACGAGGAGAAGATCGCCTCGACGGTCGCCGACGCCGACAACGCCGGCGGCGGGCCGGGCGCGATCACCGCGGCCCTGTTCCTCCAGCACTTCGCCGGCGACGTGCCGTGGGCGCACCTCGACATCGCCTCGGTCGGCGACGCCCCCGAGGACCGCCACGAGTGGACCCAGGGCCCCACCGGCTTCGGCGTCCGGGCCCTGCTCACCTGGCTCGGCAGCCACGACCCGCTGGCGGGCGTGCGATGAGCGGGCAGCGCCGCGCCCTGACCGTGCGCTGGTCGCTCGCCGAGGCGCCCGAGGGCATCGAGGAGGAGCTGGCGACCTACGTCGAGAACACCTCGCACGCCAAGTTCACCGGCCTGAGCGGGCTGCGCTTCAAGACGTGGCGGATCCTGCCGGGGGAGTGGTTCGAGGGGCAGTACGTCTTCACCACCGACGAGGCCCGCGCCGACTTCCAGGAGGCCTTCGCCGCCGGTGCGGCCGAGGCCCCGGGCTCGAAGCTCATCGGCAGTGCCCCGATCCTGATCGAGGCCTCGGACGTCGTCGCCATCGCCGAGGGTTGGGACGGTTTCGAGCCGACTGCGCGGTACTGAAGCTGGCCCAGCGGTAGTCGCTTGCCTCCGGTTGTCCTT
>JBFJKO010000164.1:0-7327 GCA_041634935.1 Nocardioides sp. | reverse complement strand
GCCGAGGTGGGCTCGTCGAAGAGCATCACCTTCGGCTCCATGGCCAGGGCACGGGCGATCGCCACGCGCTGCTGCTGACCACCGGAGAGCTGGGCGGGGTACTTGGCGGCCTGGTGGCCGATCCCGACCCGCTCGAGCAGCTCGTTGGCCTTCTTCTCCGCCTCGGCCTTCGACTTCTTGCGGACCTTGATCGGACCGAGCGTCACGTTCTCGAGGATGGTCTTGTGGGCGAAGAGGTTGAACGACTGGAACACCATGCCGACCTCGGCGCGCAGGTTGGCGAGCTCCTTGCCCTCCTGCGGCAGCGGCTGGCCGTCGAGGGTGATCGTGCCCTTGTCGATCGTCTCGAGCCGGTTGATCGCGCGGCACAGGGTCGACTTGCCCGAGCCGGACGGCCCGATCACCACGACGACCTCGCCACGGGTGACCGTGACGTTGATGTCCTGGAGGACGTGCAGCTCACCGAACCACTTGTCGACGTTCTCGAGCACGACGAGGGGCTCGCCGCGTCCGGCCTGGATCTCGTTCGCCTGAGCGCTCATTCTCTGAACCTAGCGGGGTCCGGACCCAAAGGGCCATGAATGCTCCCGGGCGGGTCGTGCATCGCGACCAAACCGTGACCTCTCCGGGAGCATCGTCGCCCCGCGGTCCGGGCACCGGGCAGGATGGTCCGGTGGGCACCAGGGCGGCACTCGGCGACGGGCTGGGCGCGCCCCATCCGTTCCGCCGGCATCAGCAGGAGGCGCTCGAGGCGCTCGCCGAAGCCCGGGCCGCGGGGCGCCGACGCGCGTGGGTCGTGCTGCCGCCAGGTGCGGGCAAGACCCTCGTCGGCCTCGAGACGATCCGGCGTGAGGACGCGCAGGCGGTGGTGTTCTGCCCGAACACCGCGATCCAGGGGCAGTGGGTGCGCGGGTGGACGGCCTTCGGTGCCGAGGCACGCGCCGGCATCGACCGTGAGCTGAGCCCCGGCCGGGTGGCGGTGCTGACCTACCAGTCGCTGGCGGTGTTCGACGCCGAGGGCCCCGACGAGGTCGAGGACCCCGACGACCCCGAGGTCGCGGGCGGCGGAGAGCTCGCGCGCCTGCACGCCAACGGGCTCGCCCTGGTCGAGGCGCTGCGTGCGGCCGGCCCGCTGACGATCGTGCTCGACGAGTGCCACCACCTCGTCGAGACCTGGGGAAGACTGCTGGCCGAGGTGCTCGCCCTCCTCCCCGACGCCACGGTGCTCGGACTGACCGCCACCCCACCGGCCTCCTTGTCCACCGAGCAGGCGGCCCTGGTCGACGAGCTCTTCGGCGCGATCGTGCACGAGACGTCGATCCCCGCCGTGGTCAAGGAGGGTCACCTCGCGCCCTTCGTCGACCTGGTGTGGCTCACGGAGCCGACGGCGCACGAGCACGAGTGGCTGGCCGCGCAGGGCGAGCGCTTCGCCGAGCTCACGACCGCGTTGACCGACCCCGAGCTCGGGTCGGTGCCGTTCCTGACGTGGCTCGACCGGCGCGTCCTCGGCGACGTGCCGTTCGCCCACGTGGCAGCCGACGCGCCCGCGCTCGGCGACGCCGCGCTACGACTCGCCCACGTCGGTCTCCTCGCACTCCCGCCCGAGGTCGTGGCCGGGCTCGCCGGCGAACGGCACCGCCGCCGTCCGGACGCAGACGACTGGGCGCTGCTCGTCGACGGCTGGTACGACGCGTGCCTGCGCTGCAGCGACGACCCTCGCGACGCCGCGGTGGTCGAGGGACTCCGCACCGCGCTGCCGTCGGTCGGCTGGCAGCTCACCCGCACCGGGCTGCGCCGCGGACGCAGCCCGGTCGACCGTGTGCTGGCCCGCAGCGCCGCCAAGGCGCGCGCCCTCGTCGAGATCGTCGGGGCGGAGCACCGGGCGCTCGGCGACCGGATGGCCATGCTCGTGGTCTGCGACCACGAGGCGGCGTCCGCCACCCTCCCCGCCGACCTCTCCGGCGTCGTCGCCCGGCGCGCCGGCTCGGCCCGTGCCGCGCTGGCCCACCTGCTGGCCGACCCGGTCACCGCGTGCCTCTCCCCGTTGATGGTCACCGGCCGCACGGTTGCCGGCGCCCCCGACACGTTGCGGGCCCTGCGCGAGCGCGTGCCCGACCTCGACCTGGTCGTGAACGAGCCGGACCACGACCAGATCTCCGAGCTCGTCGGCGCCTGGACCAGCCGCACCTGGGTGCGCGTGGTCACCGAGCACTTCACCGCGCGACGGTGCCAGGTGCTCGTCGGCACCCGCGCGCTGCTCGGGGAGGGGTGGGACGCCCCGGGCTGCACCGGGCTGGTCGACCTGAGCACGACCACGACACCGGGGAGCATCGTCCAGACCCGCGGGCGCACCCTGCGCCTCGACCCCGAGGACCCCGGCAAGGTGGCGGTCAACTGGACCGTCTGCACGGTCAGCGACGCCCACCCCCGGGGCGACAACGACTGGCGACGAACGGTCCGCAAGCACCAGGGCTACTTCGGCGTCGACACCGACGGGGAGGTCGTCGACGGGATCGCCCACGTGCACCCCGACCTCACACCCTTCAGCCCGCCCGCCGCGTCGTCGTTCGGGGCGCTCAACACCGCGATGGTCGTCCGCTCCGAGCAGCGCTCGCTCGTGCGCGACGCCTGGGCGGTGGGGGAGCCGTACGTCGACCGGGTGCGGCACGTCGCCTGGGTGCACCCCGGGCGCGGCGTCGATCCGCGGCCCACGGTCGTCGTCCCCTCGGACTCCGCGCCGGCGGTTCCGCCACTGGTGCTCCAGGAGCACGGGCTGGAGGGCGACGTGCCCGTCTGGCGCGGGGTTCCCGGACTCGCGGTCCTCGGTGCGCTCGGCGCAGCGGGGGCAGCGGCGGCCGGCGGCGGGGCCGTCCTCGCCGTCCTCGCCCTGGTGCTCCTGGTCGGCAGCCTGGCGCTCGCAGCGCGTCGGCGCGCCGACCTGCTCGCCGAGGTGCGACGCACGCCGGACCTGCTGCAGCACGCCTGGGCCCTGGCCGACGGGCTCCACGCCGCTGGGCTGGTCTCCGGAGGCGCGGAGCTGGTGCGCTGGCACCCGTCGCCGGACGGTCGCGTGCGAGTGGTCCTCGACGTGTCCGGCGAGGGCGCCGAGAAGGAGAGCGCGCTGTTCGCCGCCGCGCTCGTCGAGGTGCTGGGCCCGGTCGGTACCCCGCGCTACCTCGTGCCCCGGCACGTCATCGGCACCTCCACGCGCCCCTGGCTGCCGCTCTCGACCGTGCGCCCCACCGGCGCGGCGTGGCACGCCGTACCGACCGCCGCCGGGGTGCGCGCCGGGACGGCCCAGGCCTACGCGGCGGCCTGGTCCGCGCGACTCGGCGGCGGCCCAGCCGTCTACACCGGCAACCCGACGGGCACCGGGCTGCTGGCGGCGTCCCGGGGCATCACCCCGCTCGACCCGGAGGCCGTGCTCCGCCTGGGCTGGGACTGAGCACGTCCACGTGACGCGCCCCACACCCCTGGGGCCGGTCGTATGTGGGACCCTTGTCTCGACGAGCAATCAAGCTCGCGTGCTCTGGGGTCGGTGTAATTCCGAGCCGGCGGTGAAAGTCCGCGACCCGATCGCAGCCAGCGATCGGTTGACCAGGTGAAACTCCTGGACCGACGGTGAAAGTCCGGAAGGGAAGCGCACGCAGGTGGATCGTCGACGTACCCCGGCTGTGTGACAGCTGCGCACCAGGGGTCCGGCGATGACCGTCGTCCCCGGAGTCCGTGAGCGCACCGGACCGAGGACGACGCCGCACCATGACCCACGCAGCAGCCGAGCGCGACGCGATGCGTCGTGCCCTCACGCTCGCCGCGACGCCGGGCGTGCCGTTGGAGGCCGACACGCGTCGGGTCGGCTGCGTGCTGCTCGCCGACGACGGCAGCACCATCGCCGAGGGCTACCACCGGGGCCCGGGCACGCTGCACGCCGAGGCCGACGCGCTGCGTCGGGCCGGGGACGCGGCCCGGGGCGCGACCGCGGTCGTGACCCTCGAGCCCTGCAACCACACCGGTCGCACCGGGCCCTGCTCCGAGGCGCTGGTCGCGGCCGGCGTACGACGGGTCGTCTTCGCCGAGTCCGACGCCAACCCGGTCGCCGCCGGGGGCCGCGCACGGCTCGAGGAGGCCGGGATCGAGGTCGAGGCCGGGCTCCTGGCCGAGGAGGCCGAGGCGCTCGCCGCGGTGTACCGCCTCATGAAGCGCGAGCAGCGGCCCTTCGTGACCTGGAAGCTGGCCACGACGCTCGACGGACGCAGCGCGGCCACCGACGGCACCTCGCGCTGGGTGTCGGGTCGGGCCGCCCGCCTCGACACCCACCGGCTACGCAGCCTGTGCGACACGGTGCTCGTCGGCACCAACACCGTGGCGGTCGACAACCCCCGTCTCACCGTGCGTGACGACGCCGACCGTCCCCTCGCCGTCCAGCCGCTGCGCGCGGTCATGGGCGTGCGCGACCTGTCGACGGACCGTCAGGTCTTCGACGCCGACCTCGCCCACGGTGCGGCCGCCGTGCACCTGCGCACGCGCGACCCCCACGCGGCCCTCGCCGAGCTCTTCGCGCTCGGCCGCCAGCACGTCTTCCTCGAGGGCGGCCCGACGCTGGCGGCTGCGTTCCTGACCGCCGGCCTGGTCGACGAGATCGTGGTCTACGTCGCCCCGATGTTCCTCGGGTCGGGGCTGAACGCCGTGGGCGACCTGGGAATCGCCACCATCGGCGACGCGTTGCGACCGCGGGTCACCGACGTCACCGTCCTGCCCGGGCTGGACGGCGAGGAGCCCGACGTGCGCCTGACCCTCACGCCCCGAACCGCCCCGCAGAAGGAGTCCTGATGTTCACCGGAATCGTCGAGGAGCTCGGCACCGTCGAGTCGGTCGAGCACCAGGGTGACGCCATCCGGCTCACGGTGCGCGCCGCCCTCGTGCTGGAGGACGCCGGACTCGGCGACTCCATCGCCGTCAACGGCTGCTGCCTCACCGTGGTCAGCCACGACGGCGAGCTGTGGACGGCCGACGTGATGCAGGAGACGCTCGACAAGACCAGCCTGCTCGGCGTGAAGCCCGGCGACCGGGTCAACCTCGAGCGGGCCGTCACCGCCGACAAGCGGCTGGGCGGCCACATCGTCCAGGGCCACGTCGACGGCGTCGGCCACGTCGTGAGCCGTCGTCCCAGCGAGCACTGGGAGGTCGTCGAGATCTCGCTGCCGCCCGGGCTCGCCAAGTACCTCGTCGACAAGGGCTCCATCACCGTCGACGGCGTGAGCCTCACCGTCGTGGAGGCCGGCTCGACCGCCTTCACGATCAGCCTCATCCCCGAGACCCTCGCCCGCACCACCCTCGGTCACCGGCAGCCCGGTGACCGGGTCAACCTCGAGGTCGACATCCTCGCCAAGCACGTAGAGAAGCTGCTGGACGCCCGCCTCGGCGCGCTCAGCGAGTCACACGAAGGAGCACCCTCATGACCGAGTCGCTGGACCAGCCGCAGCACGGCGGGATCCGCCTCGACAGCGTCGAGCGCGCGATCGCCGACATCGCGGCCGGCAAGGCCGTCGTGGTCGTCGACGACGAGGGCCGCGAGAACGAGGGCGACCTCATCTTCGCGGCCAGCAAGGCGACGCCCGAGCTGATGGCGTTCACGATCCGCCACTCCAGCGGCGTGATCTGCGTGCCGATGCCCGGGCGGATGCTCGACCGGCTCGAGATCCCGCTGATGACGCCGCACAACAAGGACAAGCTGCGCACGGCCTACACGCTCTCGGTCGACGCCCGCGACGGTGTCTCGACCGGCATCTCGGCCGCCGACCGCGCCCACACCGCGCGCGTGCTCGCCGACTCCGCGACCGAGCCGTGGGAGCTGACCCGTCCGGGTCACGTCTTCCCGCTGCGCTACCGCGAGGGCGGCGTGCTCGTGCGCCGCGGCCACACCGAGGCGGCCGTCGACCTCGCCACGCTCGCCGGCCTCACCTCGGCCGGCGTGCTGGTCGAGGTCGTCAACGACGACGGCACCATGAAGCGAGCACCCGAGCTGCGCGCGTTCGCCGACGAGCACGACCTCGCGATGATCTCGATCGAGGACCTCGTGCGCTACCGGCGCCGCAACGAGAACCTCGTCGAGCGCGTCGCCGAGACCCGCCTGCCGACCAAGCACGGCGACTTCACGGCGTACGGCTACCGGATCACGACCGACGACTCCGAGCACATCGCCCTGGTCTACGGCGACGTCTCCTCGCTCGGTGTCGACAACCCGGTGCTGACCCGCGTGCACTCGGAGTGCCTGACCGGTGACGCCTTCGGCAGCAGCCGTTGCGACTGCGGTCCGCAGCTCGAGGAGGCGATGGAGCGCATCGCCGCCGAGGGGCGGGGCGTCGTGGTCTACCTGCGCGGCCACGAGGGGCGCGGCATCGGCCTGGTCGGCAAGCTGCAGGCCTACCAGCTGCAGGACGGCGGTCGCGACACCGTCGACGCCAACCTCGACCTCGGGCTGCCCGCCGACGCGCGCCACTACGGCACCGCCACGCAGGTGCTCAAGGACCTCAAGGTCGAGAGCGTGCGGCTGCTGACCAACAACCCCGACAAGGTGCGCAACCTCGAGGACTACGGCGTGCCCGTGGCCGAGCGGGTGCCGCTCACGCCGCACCCCAACGACCACAACCTCGCCTACCTGCTCACCAAGCGCGACCGGATGGGCCACGAGCTGCCCGACCTGCAGGCGCGCGACACCCGGGTGGGCGACGACCTCGAGCAGACCGACGGAGCACAGGCATGAGCGGCCACGGAGCACCCACGACCGAACCCGTCGACTGCAGCGGCCTGCGGGTCGCCGTGGTGGCGGCCAGCTGGCACACGGTCGTGATGGACGGCCTGCTGGCGGGCGCCCAGCGCGCCCTGACGGCGTACTCGGTGACCTCGCCGGAGGTCGTGCGCGTGCCCGGCACCTTCGAGCTGCCGGTCGTGGCGGACGCCCTCGCGGCTGCGGGCTACGACGCCGTGGTGGCGCTCGGCGTCGTGATCCGCGGCGGCACGCCGCACTTCGAGTACGTCTGCGGCGCGGCGACCGACGGGCTGGGCCGGGTGGCGCTCGACCACCGGGTCGCGGTCGGCTTCGGCGTGCTGACGTGCGACACCGAGCAGCAGGCTCTCGACCGCGCGGGCCTCGAGGGGTCGGCCGAGGACAAGGGCTACGAGGCGACCGCCGCGGCCCTCGAGACGGCGATGATCCTCCGCTCGGTGGCCCAGGACTGACCTGACCCCGCGCCCCGGCTGCGGGGTGAAGGTGTTGTCGTTTGGTCCCAGACGACGTGCTTTCGGGTCAGATCGTTGTCGTTTGGTC
>JBFJKO010000163.1:0-7334 GCA_041634935.1 Nocardioides sp. | reverse complement strand
GCGCTCTACAAGCACTTCGCGTCCAAGGACCAGCTGCTGGCCGACATGCTCGTCTCGATCAGCGAGCGGCTGCTCGACGTCGGCCGCGAGCGGGTCGCGGCCGCGGCCGACCCCGCCGACGCCGTACGGCGCCTCGTCGACTGGCACGTCGACTTCGCCCTCCGGCACCAGGCCCTGATCATCGTGCAGGACCGCGACTGGTCGAGCCTGGCCGACGACGCCCGCGACCGGGTCCGCACCCTCCAGCGCGACTACGTCGACCTGTGGGCCGACCAGCTCCGCGCGATCGACGCCGGGCTCTCCCCGGACGCCGCCCGGGCCCGCGCCCACGCGTCGTTCGGCCTGATCAACTCCACCCCGCACAGCGGGCTCCTCCCGGAGCCCGACATGCGCGACCTGCTGGCCGCGATGGCGGTGCGGGCGCTGGGGCTCGTGCCCGACGGTGGGTAGTCGGAGGTACGGCGAGGCGCATCTCGATACGCCGGTCGCTCGCTGCGCTCGCACCCCGGCTACTCGATGAACAGGGGGCCTCGGCTCAGACCGAGGAGTGCGCGATCGCCGGCGGACGGCACACGCGGCACGGGTCCATGCGACGGCTCAGCGCCTCCTCGAGGCCGACGAGGTGCGCCTCGTCGCGCGCCTCGGCGAGCGTGCAGTCGAGGCGGTGGTACGACGTGCTCCCGGCCAGGACCATGGCCCCACCGGCACTCGCGCCGGCGTTCGGGTGCGCACCGCCGCGGGCACCGCTCGCCCCCGCCTCGAGCGCAGCCGCCATCCGCTCCATGACGGCCTCGAGCCGGGCCCGGTCCTCGCGGGCGTTCTGGATGATGAGCATCGACGCGCCGATGACGACCAGCGCGATGCCGGTCACGCCACCCGAGATCAGGAACGGGAACTGGGCCATCGAGACGTTCTTGCTCGCGGCGCCGTTCCAGCCGAAGAAGATCGCGCCGAAGCCGAGCAGGCAGATCAGCACGCCGAGCTGACCGCCGAGGCGTCCGAGGTTGGGGTTGTTCATCTGGTGCTCCTTGAGGGTGGGGACGTGCGGGCCGGTGGCTGCCGGTGGCGGCCGGTGGGGAGGCGCCGGCTAGGCGCCGAGGTAGGCCTCGCGCAGGTTGACGTTGCGGATGTCGTCTCCGACGGCGGTGTGCGCGACGGTGCCCTTCTCCATGATCAGCGCGCGGTCGGCGAAGGGCAGGGCGCCGGCGTTCTGCTCGACCATGAGCACCGTGGTGCCGTCACGGGCGATGCGCGCGGCGGCCTCCCAGACGGTGCGGGCCACGGTCGGCGAGAGCCCGAGGGAGGCCTCGTCGATCATCAGCAGCCGCGGCTTCGACATCAGCGCACGGCCGACGGCGAGCATCTGCTGCTCCCCGCCCGAGAGCGTGCCGGCCATCTGGTCGGCGCGCTCGTCGAGGCGCGGGAAGTAGTCGAGCACGAGCTCGAGCTGCCGCTTGACCGTCTTGGCGTGGCGACGCTGCGACCACGCGCCGAGGCGCAGGTTCTGCTGCACGCTCAGGCGGGGGAAGACGCGGCGTCCTTCGGGACACAGCGACACCCCGCTCTTCACGCGCGCCGAGGGCGAGCGGCGTCCGAGCGAGGAGCCGTCGAACAGCACCTGGCCCGAGGTCGGCTTGAGCAGTCCGGCCACGGTGGAGACCGTGGTGGTCTTGCCGGCGCCGTTGAGGCCCAGCAGCACGCAGACCTCGCCCTCCTCGACGACGAAGTCGATGCCGTGGAGCACGGGGTAGCGGCCGTAGCCGACCACCAGGTCGTTGATCTCGAGCAGCGCCATCAGAGCCGCACCTCTTCTCCGGGTCGTGCGGGTGCGAAGGACTCGACCGGGGCCGGTTCCTCCTCCTCGCCGAGGTAGGCGCGGACCACGTCGGGGTGACGTCGTACGACGTCGGGGGGACCTTCGGCGAGGACCTCGCCGAAGTTGAGGCAGTAGACGTGGTCGGAGATGCGGGTCACCAGCGGCACGTGGTGGTCGATCATCACGATCGTCAGTCCGAAGGCCTTGCGCAGCCGCAGCAGCAGGTCGCCGAGGTCGTTGGCCTCCTCGGGCCCCATGCCCGACCCGGGCTCGTCGAGCAGCAGCACGTCGGGGTCGGTCGCGAGCACGGCCGCGATCTCGACCCGCTTCAGCACGCCGTACGGGAGGTCGGCGACGCGCGACCGGGCGACGTCGGTCAGCTCGAGCAGCTCGAGGATCTGCTCGCCGCGCTCGCTCAGCCGCGCCTCCTCCGCGAAGGACGCCGGCGAGCCGAGCATCCCGGCCACCGGCTCGTAGCCGACCTGCAGGTGCTGGGCGGTGAGGAGGTTCTCCAGGACGGTGGCGTTCTTGACGAGGCCGACGTTCTGGAAGGTGCGTCCGATCCCGAGGGCGGTGCGCTTGTGCACGGGCAGGCGGCTGATGTCCTTGCCGCGGTAGCTGACCGTCCCCGACGTCGGGGTGTAGAAGCCGGTGATGCAGTTGAACAGCGTCGTCTTCCCGGCGCCGTTGGGGCCGATGATGCCCACGATCTCCCACTCGCCGGCACGAAGGTTGACGTGCTGGAGGGCCTTGATGCCCCCGAAGTGGATGGACAGGTCGTTGATCTCAAGCACGGACATCGCTGACGGTCACCTCCTCGACCTTGCCTGCGTGGGGGTCGAAGCGGCGTCCGAGGAGCCACTCGCGCACGGGAGCGATCTGCTGCCCGATCCCTCCGGGGTAGAGCGTGATCGTGACGATGAGCAGGATCGGTCCCACCACGAGCGCCACGAACTCCTGGGGCAGCCCGATGGTGCCCTCGAAGAAGTCGGTGAGGCTGAAGCCCACCGCCCCGAGCGGCTTGTCGACCATCTCGAGCAGCTTGCCGGTCTCGAGGAGCGCGAAGAAGGCCGCTCCGATCACGACGCCCGAGCGGCTGCGGAGCCCGCCGACCACGGTCATCATCACGAACAGCAGCGCGAGCCGGAAGCCGAACTTCTGGCCCACGATCACCTCGTCGTGGTGCGCCAGCAGAGCGCCGGCGACCCCGGCGATCAGGCCGGAGAGCACGAAGGCGATCAGCACGTAGTTCTTCACGTTGATGCCGTACGTCGCCGCCACCCGCGGGTTCTCGCGCAGCGCGGCGAGCGCGCGGCCGGCCTTGCTCTTCGTCAGGCGCCAGTCGACCAGCAGCACGACGGCGAGGACCGCCAGGCACAGGATGTAGTAGCGCAGCTCGGTGTCGAAGCCGGTCGGGCGTGGTGCGGCCTTGCCGCCCTCGCCGCCGGTGATCTCGGGGATTCCGAGCAGGGTCTGCTCGGCGAAGGCCCCGAACGCCAGGGTGACGAGCGCGAAGTAGAGGCCGGTGAGCCGCAGCGAGATCGCCCCGAGCAGCCCGGAGACCGCGCCACCGAGGGCGGCCGCGATCAGGACGCCGAACCAGAACGAGAGCTGGAGGTCGGTGACGATGTAGGCCGAGGTGAAGGCACCGATGCCGACGAACGCCTGATGCCCCAGCGAGATCTGGCCGGCGTAGCCGAGCAGGATGTTGAGCGAGAGCCCGACGATGCCGAAGATGACGGCCTCGGTCGCGGCGCCGACGTCGGAGACCCCGAGGTCGAAGGGCGAGAGGACGTTGGCCGGGACCGCGATCACGAACCACGCCAGCAGGCCCCACACGAAGCCGCGCGCTGCCTTGCCGTAGGGACCGGGGGTGAAGGGCTTCTCGTCCACCGGAGGGGTGGCCGGGACGACGTCGGCGGAGGCCTTGCGGGACAGGGCCCGCCGGCCCTTCTTCGTGGGGGTGGTGGTCTCGGGTGCGACGACCGGGAGGGCCCGCGTCGTGTCCTCGGTGGTGCTCATGCGGTCACCGTCCTTCCGACGAAGACACCCTGCGGCTTGATCAGCAGCACCGCCAGGAGGAAGACGAACAGGACCGCCGCGCCGGTGCCCGGGATCCGGGTGGAGAGCACCGAGAGCGAGCCCAGCTGCTCGACGCAGCCGACGACGAGTCCGCCCGCCACCGCGCCGGGCATGCTGCGCATCCCGGCGAGGACGGCGGCCATGAAGCCGGGCAGCAGCGCAGCGAAGGCGCCGAAGCTGAGGAACGCCGCGGTGAAGGTGAGGATCGGTCCGGTCAGCAGGCCGGCGAGACCACCCAGGGCGGCTGCGATGCCCCAGGTCATCATCGAGACGCGTCGCACCGAGATCCCGATCAGCTCGGCCGCGACCGGCTCCTGCTGCGCAGCCTGGACCGCGAGGCCCGAGGGCGAGCGGAAGAACAGGGCGAGCAGCACCGCCACGACCGCCAGGACACCGGCGGTGATGAGGGCCTGCACCGTGACCGCTGCGCCCCACGGGGTGACGAAGAAGGCGTCACTGATCTTCGGCATCGTCATGATCAGGGTCTCGTTGAAGAGCCAGAACTGCAGACCGATCGCGGTCAGCGCCACGCCGGCCGTGCCGACCAGGACGGTCACCTTGGAGGCGTTGCGCAGCGGGTGGATGACGAGCCGCTCGGTGGCCAGTCCCATCGCGATCGCCACGGCGAGGCCGAAGACGAAGGCCACCGGATAGCTCCAGCCCCACAGCTCGAGCGCCGCGTAGGCCGCGAAGAGCCCCGTCGTCCCGAACTCGGCCTGGGCGAAGTTGAAGACACCGGAGGCCCGGAAGACCAGCACGATCCCGAGCGCGACCAGGGCGTAGACGCTGCCCCGGAGGAGCCCGGACGTCATCGCGATGGCGAACTCCTGGGCGAAGCCGTCCATCAGGGCTTCTCGTTCTGACGGACCGTGACGTACTCGCGCTTGGCGCAGTCGACCTGGAGCAGGTGCATCGCGGTGCCGCCGAAGCGGGAGGTGAAGTTGGTCGGCGGGAGGACGCCGGTGTTGAAGACCTTCTTGTTGGCGATCGCCGCGCTGAGCGACTCGCGCGACAGGTCCTTGCCGGCCGCCGCGATCATGGCGACGACCACCTTCTCGATCCCGTAGATCGCCGCACCGATGTCGTCGGGCTCGGCGTTGTTGGCGCTGCGGTAGTCGCGGACGAAGTCGGCGTTGCGCCGCATCACGTCCATGCCGGGGAAGGTCGAGTAGAAGTAGGAGTTGTCGAGGTTGGGGCAACCCGCTGCGGCGACGATGTTGAGGCCGTTGGTCAGGCCGGGCCCGATGAACGTCGGGGTGCAGACCATCGACTTCGAGACGTTGAGCAGCGTGCTCGGGCTCGCGTTCCAGATCACGGCCTCGGCACCGGCGTTGCAGATCCGGGTGCCGATGGAGAGCGCCTCGGACTGGGTGTTCTTCGGGATCCGGGCGGCGTACTGGAAGGCTCCGCCGGCGGCAGACTTGAGCGCGGACTCGGCGCCGGAGTGGAAGTCGTTGAGGGAGTCGTTGTCGGCGGTGATGACGACGACCTTCTTGCCCGCGAAGCGCTCCTTGTAGAGCCGGGCCAGCATCGGCACCTGCTGCTCGTAGGACAGCGAGGCGGCGAAGTACGTCGACAGGTCGCCGAGCGGGACCTGGCCGGGGCGGTTCTGGTGCACGCCCGCCGAGATGTAGGGCACACCGACCGAGTCGGCGTACCGGGCACAGGCGTCGATCTGGTCGGCGCCCGCGCCGCCGATGAGCAGGAAGACCTCCTGCTGCTCGGCCATCTCCTTGCACTTGACGCGTGCCACGTCGGGACGGAACTGGTCGTCCTCGAAGAAGACCTCGATCTTGCGGCCGTTGATGCCGCCCGCGGCGTTGACCGCCTTGAAGTAGACACCGACCGCCCGCTCGAACGAGCTCTGCGGCACCGCTGCGGCACCGGTCACCGGCGCGTGGACGCCGATCTTGATCGTGGTGTCGGTGACGCCGGTCGTGTCGCCGCCACCGGACGGCGGGGCCGGGGCGTTGCTCTGCTGCGGGGCCTGGGGCTGCTCGCCGCCGCCGGAGCCCGACTCGCTGCCGGTCGATCCGGTGCTGCCCGAGCCGCCGGACGAGCCGGAGCCACCCGAGGAGCCGGAGCTGCCGCCGGACCCACCGCTGGAGCCGCTCGAGGAGCCGAACGCGTCGGTGCCGCCGCCGGAGGAGTCGATGGCCACGCCGGTCGACGGGTCGACGACGTTGCCCTGCGAGTCGACCACGGAGCCGTCGACGGCGACGAAGCCGCCGGCCGGGACGGCCGTCTCGATGCCGGGCTTCTGTCCGCACGCGGCCAGGCCGGCGCAGGCGACGATCGCGACGACGGCGGAGCTGAGTCGGGTGTTCACGTGCGGTCCTCCAGGGTGATGATGGCGCCGGCACCGGAAGTGGTGTCGCCGAGCTTGCCGGTGGGAAGTGGCTTGGGGGCCGACGCCGACGAGGCGCCGCGGGAGAAGCCAGGGGGGCGAGTGGCACGGAGCCGCTCGAGGGCCTTGCCGACACCGCGCTGACGACCGCCGACGGCCGGCTGCGCCGAACCGCCCATCGCGACCATGACGAGGTAGGCCAGCATCAGCGCGACCACGGCCAGGGCCACGGCCCGGGCGCCGAGCCCGGCGTACCAGGGCGAGGAGGCGTTGACCGGGACGAGCGCCTGCTCGCCGGTGTCGGTGGTGGAGTCGGGGGTGATGCCGCCTCCGGTGGGGGTGCCTTCTGCACCGCTGCTCTCGTCGATGCCGGAGGAGTCGGGAGCACCCAGGTCTGCGGTGTCGCCGGAGTCGCCGGAGTCGAAGTCGCCGCTGCCGCCGGTGCTGACGCTGCCCGATCCGGAGCCGAACGAGCCGGAGGTGCTGCCTCCACCGGACGGCTCGACACCCTCGCCGTCGCCGCTCTCGTCGGTCGAGCCGTCGCCGAACCCGTCGGTGCCGTCGCCGTCACCCTCGCTGCCGGCGGGGACCTTGGTGACCTTCGCGGCCAGGCCGATCCCCTTCTCACCGTCGAAGGCGACCTGGAAGCTCGGGGCTCCCTGCGAGGGGTCCTCGGCGGGAGCGCCGACGAGGACGACGGCCGGGGAGTTCTCGCTCGTGGACGACGTCCAGGTGCCGGCGAGGGCGGTCAGGTCGAAGGTCCACACGCCCTTGTCGCTGCGGACCCCGGGGGCCACGCCCCCCTCGCAGTCGAAGGCCGGGCGCGTGGCCCAGGCGCCGTTGTCGACGCCGACCCAGAACGCCTCGGTGACCGGGCACGCGACCAGCGTCGCGAGGTCGGCGTTGATGTTGGCACCCCGCTCGTCGGACTCCTTCATCGCGAGGAGCACCTCGGTGACGAGGGAGTCGTCGGGGCCCTTGAGGTCGAACTCCAGCGCGGCGACGCGCTCGGGCTCGTTGTTGACCAGGGTGACCGGGAGGGTGCCCTCGGGCGCCGCGACGGCCGGGACGCTCGGCGGCTGCGCAGAT
>JBFJKO010000162.1:0-7336 GCA_041634935.1 Nocardioides sp. | reverse complement strand
GCCACAGGTCGTGCAGCTCGGAGAGCTCCCAGGCACCGGTGGCCCGCAGCGAGACGCCCCGGTGGCCGGTACGGCGCAGCTCGCCACGCACCACCAGCAGCCACGACCCGAAGACGGTCTGGGCGTAGGGACCCTGCGCGTCCTCGAAGAACGTGACGTCGACCGGACCGGTGGAGTCGTCGAGGGTCAGGAAGACGACCCTCCGCCCGCTGCGAACGGGTGGGGTCTGCGTGGCCACCTTCACCCCCGCGACGAGCAGCTCGCTGCGGCTGCGCCGGTCGAGCAGGTCGCGGCTGCGGGTGGTGCCGAGGGCGTCGAGGAACCGGGCGTGGCCGTCGAGCACGTGGCGGCTGACGTCGAGACCGAGGATCTCCAGCTCGGCGGCGACCGACTCGGCGGCGCTCAGCTCGGGCAGGCCCGACACCTCGCCCTCACGGGGTGCGTCGCCGAGGTCGAGGCTGAGCTGCACCGACTCGACGGGCGGTGGGACGGCGCTCGTGCGGCGCTGCGCCGACGCACGCGCCCACACCCCCGGGTCACCGAGCGCGTGGCGCTCCGGGCCCGAGGTCGCGGCGCGCGCGCCCGGGTCGGTGCTGTTGCGGGCGGCGGCCTCGTCGCTGCGGGTGTCGGCCGGGCGGACGTGCGCCCGCACCCGGCGTGCGGCGACCCCCCTGCCCCGGCCGGCGCGCTCGAGCGCGGCGCCGAAACGCTCGAGCTCGGCGACCTGGAGCAACAGGTCGCGCCGGGTGACCTGGCGGCGCGCGGAGACCTCGCCGCGTGCGCCGCGCAGCCCGATGCCGTAGGTCTCGTCGAAGGCCCCGGCGAGGACCAGTCGCTCGACGACCGGGCGTGAGACCCGGGCGCGGTGCCAGAAGTCGGTCAGGGAGGTGTAGGGGCGTGCGGCGACGATCCGCTCGACCTCGCCGGCGTTGATGCCCTTGACCTCCGCGAGCGGGAGCCGCACCCCGTAGTGCGCCGGCTCCCGCACCGCCGGGCCCGACGGGTCGCTCGGGTCGAGCCGCTCGACGGCGTACGTCGCCCCCGAGGCGTTGACGTCCAGGCCGAGCACGGCGACGTCGAGTCGTCGGAGGTCGTCGAGGATGAGTCGCTTGGGATACATGCCCGGGTCGTGGGTCAGCACGCCGGCCAGGAAGTGCGCGGGCCAGTGCGTCTTGAGCCAGGCCGACTGGTAGGTCGGGAGCGCGAACGCGGCGGCGTGGGCCTTGCAGAACCCGAAGGAGGCGAAGGCCTCGAGGACCTCCCAGACCTGGTCGACCACCCGTGGCGGGTAGCCCCGCGCCAGCAGTCGCGGGACGAACCACCCCTTGACCTCGGCCATCGCCTCGGCGTCACCGAGGGCGCGGCGTCGTACGTCGGCCTCGGCGTAGGAGACCCCGGCCAGCTCACCGATGATCTGGATGACCTGCTCGTGGAAGACGACGACCCCGTGGGTCTCGCGCAGGATCGGGCGCAGGTCGTCGTGGAGGTAGGAGGAGACCCGCCACCCGTGCTTGACGTCGAGGTAGGGACGGATCATGTCGCTCTTGACCGGTCCGGGACGGAACAGCGAGATGTCGACCACGATCTCCTCGAAGTCGTCGATGCCCGACTTGCCGATCAGCTCGCGCTGGCCGGGCGACTCGATCTGGAACACGCCGAGGGTCTGGGCACTGCTGATCATCGCGAAGGTCTCGGCGTCGTCGAGGGGCACCTGCGCCTCGTCGTCGAGATCGAGGTCGACCCCGTCGACCCGGCGGACCTCGGCCACCGCGTGGGCCATCGCCGACTGCATCCGGATCCCGAGGACGTCGAGCTTGAGCAGGCCGAGGTGCTCGACGTCGTCCTTGTCGAACTGGCTCATCGGGAAGCCGGCAAAGCTGGCCTCGACGGGCGTCCGGTCGAGGAGGGTGGCGTCGGAGAGCAGCACGCCGCACGGGTGCATGGCGACGTGGCGCGGCAGGCCGTCGAGCCGCTCCACGAGGTCGAACATCACCTCGAGCCGCGCCTGGCTCAGTCCGGCCGAGCGCAGCTCGGGCAGGTCCTGCAGCGCCCGGCGGGCGTCGCGGGCACGGATGTGCGGGAACGCCTTCGCGATCGCGTCGGTCTCCGCCGGCGGCATCCCGAGAGCCGCGCCGACGTCGCGGACCGCGTGACGGACGCGGTAGGTGTCCATCATCGACACCGTGACGCACCGTTCGCCGCCGAAGCGGTCGAGGATGCGCTCGTAGACCTCCGGCCGGCGCGCCGACTCGACGTCGACGTCGATGTCGGGCAGAGCCCCTCGCAGCGGGGAGAGGAAGCGCTCCATCAGCAGGCCGTGCCGGATCGGGTCGACGCCGGAGACACCGAGCAGGTAGTTGACCAGGCTGCCCGCGCCCGACCCGCGCGCAGCGCACCGCACCCCGAGGTCACGGATGAGGTCGGTGACGTCGCCGACGGTGAGGAAGTACGACGCGTAGCCGAGGTCGCGGATCAGCTCGAGCTCGTCGTCGAGCCGCTTCCAGACGACCTGGCGGGGTCGGGAGCCGTAGCGGTCGCCGAGCGCGCCCTCGCACCGCTCGCGCAGCGCGGCGTCGGCGCTGGCGTGGCGCGGGGACAGGGTGACCTCGGGGAAGTGCACCCCGCCCAGGCCCAGGTCCGCCCGAGGGTCGAGCACGCACCGGTCGGCGAGCGCCGCCGTGGTCGCCAGCAGGCGCCGCCCACCCCGGCGGGCCTCCTGCCCGACCGGTCCGGTGGCGTGCCAGATCTCCTCGGCGACCTCGAGCATCTCCGGGCCCGACTTGAGGTGCCCCTCGGCGTTGCGCCGCTCGAGGTGACGTTGGTCGAGCGCGACCAGCCTCCGGGCCGCGTCGAGGACGTCGACCGTGGCCGCGTCGCGACGCTCGGCGTAGCGGACGGCGTTGGTGAGCACGGCGGTGAGCCCGACCTCGCGGGCCAGGAGCGCCATCCGGGCCGCGTGCGGGGTGCTGCCGGCCCCCCAGCCGTGCGGGGCCGTGCCGGGGAGACGGTGCGAGACCAGCTCGATGACCAGGTGGCTGGAGGGCACCCAGCGTCGCCACGGCTCCAGGGCGGCCGCCGCGAGGTCACGGCGGCGTCGCGTCGTCGCCGGGCCGATCTCGGAGTCCGGCCCGAGCAGCACCACGAGGTCGCCGCCGGAGAGGAGGTCGACGACGCCGTTCGGCGGGTCGGTCAGGTCGAGCACGGGAGCGCCCCGCTCACCGGCCAGGTGGACCGCCGAGACGAGTCGGCACAGCGCCGCCCACCCGGCGCGCCCGCCGGCGGAGTCGGCGGAGGCGAGGAAGGTCGCCCGGGGGGCTCCGCCCTGCTCGAGCGGGAGGTCACGGTAGGCGCCGCCCCGCACCGGGGAGCGTCTGGTCGCCCTCCCCCGCGCCGCGTCACGCGCGACCGCGAGGGGGCCGCGGTAGGCGAGGTTGACGCCCAGCACCGGTCGGAGGCCGGAGCGCAGACAGGCCCGGGCGAACTTCACCGCGCCGTAGGTGCCGTCCCGGTCGGTCAGCGCGAGGGTGTCGAACCCGAGCCCGGCTGCCCGCTCGACCAAGGCGTCGGGGTGGGACGCGCCGTAATGCAGGGAGTAGCCCGACGACACGTGCAGGTGGGCGAACGGGTCGGACACAGGGCCTCCAGCCGGCTCGACCCCTGACTGACACTCGGACCGGATCGAACAGGTGTTCGATCCGATGTGATCCTACGACCCCCTCCCGGCCGACCTCAACCCCGGGGCCCCGCCGCGCCGGGCCGGCGGATCAGCCCGTCTGGAGACGCACCAGGTGCTCGCGCAACGGAGCGTGCGGCATCAGTCCGAGCGCGGCCTCGATCACCCCGAGGAAGCGGTCGGCGTCGCGGACCAGGTCGTCGGCGTCGCGCTCGGAGACCGCGCGCGTGGAGCCCGCCTCCGCCGCGGCGCGCTTGGCGGCCCCGGCGGCGAAGAACGACGCCCACTCGCCCAGCTCGGGGGCGACCTCGGCGAGCAGGACCCAGGCGTTCTTCTGCGGACGACGGCGCGCCGCGGCCGGGCGTGCCCGAGCGGCGAGCAGAGCGGCAGCAGCACGCAGCGCCGCGACATGGGCGCAGGCGTAGCGGGTGGCGACGTCGTCGGCAGCGATCGCCTCGCTGAGCGACTCCGCGGCGCGGAGCAGGTAGGAGTGCGTGGTGGCGGGAAGGATGTAGGGACTCAGGTCGTGCGGGGAGGGGGTCATCGTGGACACCTGCTTTCAGTCGTCGCAACCGACGAGCGCCCAGCGCTCGCCGTCGTGGTCGAAGGTGAGCTCGAAGACGCCGAGGTCGTCGACCCGCAGGCCGGCACCCCCGCGCCCGGCCTCGACGCGCCACACCTCGCGCTCGCCGAGGAGGTCGCACAGCGACCGCTGCCCCGCGTCGGGAGCCAGGTCGTCGCCGGACCCGATGGCTGCGCCCACCTCACGGGAGGACCACCAGGAGCCGGTCTCCACCCACCGCGCGAGCACGGCGCGGACCTTCCACAGCCGGCCGCGCCACAGGAACTGCGCCGGCGCGTCGTCGTGCACCGTGCCGTCGACCCGCCCTCGGCGGACCTCCACGGGATCGTCATAACGCCTCACGACCACACCTCCTGCTCCTGCACGTGTCGGACCGGTGGGGCCGGGGGTCGAGGTCGACCCCACCGGGGTGATCGAACAGACGTTCGAACACCCCGAACGCTACACCGGCCCGCCGACAGTGCGTCAAGAGTCGCCTCGGGGACCACCGGGGACCACCGGGGACCACCGGGGACCACCGGGGACCACCGGGGCCCTCCCGCCAGGGCCGGTGGGCGAGGCGACGAGCAGGCTCAGCTCGTGGGCGGCTGAGGCGCGTCCTCGTGGTCCGGCGGCTCGATCTCGCCGACGAAGGCCGTCGTCGACGGCAGGTAGAGCAGCACGACGAGCACGGCTGCCAGGACCAGCACCGCCAGGGACGGCACGAGGAACTGCACCGGCGGGTCGGTGCGCAGGCCCGAGCCGACGGCGAACGCCACCAGGCCCGCCCCGGCGGCGATGCTGTGACGGGCCCAGTTGTGGCCGCCCCGCAGGAACACCAGCAGCACCAGCAGCAGCAGCGAGATCACGACGTACAGCACCACCACGACGGGCGTGAACGACGGCGGCACGCGGGTGTCGTCGGGCGAGCGCCCCTGGCCACCGACCCAGGCGACGATCGTCTCGTCGTCGAGGACCACCGCCAGCACCGTCGCGATCGTCGCCACGACGATGAGCAACCAGATGACCAGGGAGGCCTGCACCACCGATGCCGGTCGACGGGTCACCTGACTCGTGCCACTCATCGGGTCTCCTCCAGGTCGCAACGCGCGGGTCCGCGGGCTGCCGGTCCGATCCCGGCGCCGCTCGGCCCACGAGCATAAGGTCGACCCCATGGCGACCGAGCACCCCTCCATCGCGAGCTTCCGCGACGCCCACGCCCGCCTGGGCGGCACGGGCGAGATCGTGGTGCTCCCCGACGCCGTCCACACCGCCGCGCTCGCGGCCGAGGCGCTCGGCTGCGAGGTGGGCGCGATCGCCAACAGCCTGCTCTTCGACGCCGGCGACACCCCCGTCCTGGTGCTCACCTCCGGGGCCCACCGCGTCGACACGACGAAGGTGGCGGCGCGCCTCGGCGTCGAGCGCCTGCGCCGGGCCTCGCCGGAGTTCGTCCGCACCCACACCGGCCAGGTCATCGGCGGCGTCTCGCCGCTCGCGCACCCCGGCCCCGTGCCGACCTACCTCGACCGGTGGCTCGAGCGGCACCCGGTCGTGTGGGCCGCCGCCGGCCACCCGGCCGCCGTGTTCTCCACGACCTACGCCGAGCTGATCGAGCTGACGGACGCCACGCCCGTCGACGTGGAGTGAGGGCGCCGCGGCGTCTGCTCTAGGGTCCTCGCCATGGCTGGTGTGGTGATCGTCGGTGGCGGGTACGGCGGCCTCGCGTGCGCCGTACGGCTGGGCAAGCTCGGCCACGACGTCACGCTGGTCGAGGCCTCGGGCTCGCTCGGCGGGGCCCTGGACTCGGTCAGCCGCGGCGGCTACACCTGGGACGCCGGTCCGCAGTCGCTGCTCGTGCCGGCCGTGGTGCGCGACCTGTTCCGCAAGAGCGGACGCCCGCTGGGCCCCGAGCTCGGCCTCGAGGGCGACGACGGGCTGGTGCCGCTCGACGTCGTCCGCGAGCACCGCTTCGTCGACACCTCCGTCCTGCGCCTGCCCAGCGGATCGCGACGTGGCCAGGTCGAGGCCTTCGACGAGCTCGGCGCCGGACTCGGCTCCGCCTGGGACGCCTACGTCTCGGACTTCGACGAGGTGTGGGACCTCCTGCGCCGCCACTACTTCGAGGAGCCGTGGCAGCGCGACTCCCTCCCCCCGGACGTCGCCCGGCTCTTCGACAGCCGCGACACCCTCCACAAGCACCTGCGTCGCTCGTTCCGCGACGACCGGCTGGCCGCGGTCGCCGGCCACACCTTCGTCGCCGACGGGCACGACCTGCGCAACGTGCCCGTGTGGGCGGGGGTCGTGTCCTACCTCGAGCAGCTCTTCGGGGCCTGGACGCTGCCCGGCGGGATGCACCGGCTGCGCGACCTCCTGGTCGCGCGGCTGGAGACCCGCGGGGTCCGCGTGCTGCTCGACACCCCGGTGAGCGACGTCGTGGTGCGCAACGGCAGGGCGGTCGCCGTCCGGACCGCGCACGGCCAGGAGATCGACGCCGACGCGGTCGTGTGCGCCATCGACGTGCGCCGCCTGCCCACCCTGGCGCCGTACGTCGCGCGCACGATGCCGGCGATGCCGCCGGTCGTGACCCACCTCGGACTGTCGGGCGACCTGCCCGACCTCGGCCACGAGGTCGTCGTGCACGGCGACCCCCTGATCATCATCCGGCCCGGTGGCGAGGCCCCCGAGGGCGGCACGGCGTGGACGCTGCTCGGCCGCGGCAAGCTGGCCGAGGACATGCTCCTGGTGCTGGCCCGTGCGGGCATCGACGTCCGGCAACGCGTGGAGACGCGCGTCGACCGCTCGCCCGTCGACCTGGTCTCGGCGTGGGGCAGCTCGCCGTACGGCCTGCGCTGGCAGGGCCGCGGCACGGTGCGCCACCGGCTCGGCCCCACGACCCCCGTCGAGGGCGTCTTCGCCGCGGGCGCGAGCGCCACCCCGGGCGCCGGGCTGGCCTACGTCGGGCTGGGTGCCGCGCTGGTCGCGACCGCCATCGGCCCTGCCTGACCAGGCCTGACCGGACCCGGCCGGGCCTGACCTGTCTGGAGGCTCAGACCGTGATCTGGAGGCGCTCGAAGATCTCGAGCGTCGCGCGCGAGTTGTTG
>JBFJKO010000161.1:0-7340 GCA_041634935.1 Nocardioides sp. | reverse complement strand
CCTCGCCGACCTCGTCGACGCCCGGGAGGGGGTGCGCGACGAGGCGGCGTTCGACGCGCTCGTCGCCGTGGCCTCGCGCGACCACGAGGCCGCCGTACGGGCCACGCTGGCCGAGGTCCTGCGCGTGCTCGAGCGCTGGCGCGCGGCCGACAAGGCGCTGGCCGGCCGCGCCGAGATGGCCCAGCTGCCCGCGCTCACCGACATGAAGGCCCAGCTCTCGCGACTGGTCGAGCCCGGCTTCATCGCGACGGCCGGAGCCGCCCGGCTGCGCCGGTTCCCGGTCTACCTGCGCGCGCTCGAGCAGCGCCGCGCCAAGCTCGACGAGGGCGGGGGCGCGACCCACCGCGACCGGCTGCTCCACGACCAGGTCGCGCAGCTGCAGGAGGCCTACCTGCACCGCGTGGAGGCGCTGCCCGAGGGGCGTCCGCCGGGGGAGTCGTTGCGCCGCGTGCGGTGGATGCTCGAGGAGCTCCGGGTGTCGTTGTGGGCCCAGCAGCTCGGCACCGACGGCCCGGTCAGCGATCAGCGGATCCGGCGTGTGCTGGAGTCGTAGGCTGGTCTGATGCCCGACTCGTCCTCGCGTCCCCACCACAAGCCGTTGGCCCGTTGGGCCGACTACTTCGACGAGTTCGAGGGCGGCTCGGACCCGGCGCTGGTGAGCGAGGCTGCCGACCGGGCCGCGGTGCTGTTCGTGCGCGGCGCCCGCGACAGCGCCGACGGCGAGGTCGCCGACCGGCTGCTCCACCTCGCCGACACCGAGGGCATCGAGACCATCGCCGAGGTGTGGGCGGGATCGCCGGCCGACTCGCTGGCGGGCAGCCTGTGGCGCCTCTACCTGCTGCGCACGTGGGTGCACGCCGACCCGACCCGCGTCGCCCGCGAGTACGACGCCGGCCGCTCCCGTGCCGAGGTCGCCGTGGTCGTGGCCGGGGTCGCCGATCCGCCCGGCCCCGACGAGCTGCGCGCGATGGTCGACGAGGTGCTGCGTGGCATCGCGACCCGCGACTACGCCGACGTCCTGCTGCGTGCCTGCGCGTTCGCACGGGTGATCGCGACCGGACGGGCCGTGCTCGCCGAGCCGACCGACGTCGAGGTGCGACGCATGCTGCTGCTGGCCGAGCAGCTCGGGGCGGCCCACGAGCTGGAGTGCGAAGCACGCTTGGCTTGAGCCTCGCAGCGACTACAGTGGGGCAGGTCGAGCACGTCGGGCCGCGGCAGCCCCGGGTCCCACAATAAGCCGCTACGAGCGGCCACGCGCCGTGAGGCGCTCCCGGTCCGGCGTGCTCGACCCTGCTCGGTAGGCTGAGACCGCCGGGACCCCTCCTCGGCACGACCGCTACCGAGCCCGAGAGGCACCGATGTTGCGACGCTCCGGCATCTCACTGAGCGCCCTGACCTGTCTGGCCGCCCTGGGTCTGGCTTCGTGCACCACCGAGTCAGAGATGGCCGGTCGTGGAGCGACCCCCACCGAGTCGACCGCCACGACGCTGGCCCCGACCGACCCGCCGGCCGAGCGGGCCCGGCTCACCTACGGCGTTTTCGGCAACGAGCCCGAGCTCCGCGCCTACCAGACGGTCGTCGACGACTACAACGCCGGCGCCACGACCGTCGAGGTCACCCTCGAGAGCTGGCCGACGAGCGCGGCGATGATGCGCGCGATCACCCGCGGTGAGGCCGACCCCGACATCTACCAGGTCACCCGCGACCAGCTCACCGACGTCGTCGACGAGGGTCGCAACGTCCCGCTGTTCTCGCTCCTCGAGGACCGCAACCTCAGCTATGGCGACAACTACCCGCTCGACACCATCGAGGCCCTGTCGCGGGGCAACGACCTCCAGTGCATGCCCTACGGCATCTCGCCGACGGTGATGTACTTCAACACCGACCTCATCGACTTCGACACCATGCGCCTGCGCGGTCTGCCGACCCCCGAGGACGAGATGAGCGGCTGGGACTTCGAGGAGTTCGCCGCGGCGGCCGAGTTCGGCACCCACAAGCGTGCGAAGTCGCGCGGGCTGACCATCGAGCCCACGCTGGCCGCGATCGCGCCCTACCTCTACTCCGGGGGCGGCTCGCTCTTCGACGACGACATGGAGCCGACCTCGCTGGACCTCAGCAGCGACGAGAACCGGGAGACCCTGGAGACGTTGCTGACCCTGGCCCGCAACCCGCTGGTCACCCTCACCGACACCCAGCTGCGCAAGGCCACCCCGCTGGAGTGGTTCGAGCGCGGCCGTCTCGCGATGCTGCAGGGGGAGCGCTCGCTCACCCCGGGGCTGCGCAAGGTGCCGGACCTCGACTTCGACGTCATGCCGATGCCGCGGATCGGTCGCACCGCCACCACCGGCGACGTCACCGGCATCTGCATCGCACCGGGTGACTCGGTGCAGCGCTCCGCCGACTTCCTGGTGCACCTGATCTCGGCCAAGGGCTTCGAGCCGGTCGCCGAGGCCGGCTACACCGTGCCGGCCAACACCGCGGTCGCCCGGTCGGTCGAGTTCCTCCAGCCCAACCGGCAGCCCGAGCACGCCGGCGCGTTCAACGCGAGCGTGGACGCCATGGAGCTGCTGCCGCTCGAGGCCGAGGACCCCGAGCTGCTGAGCGCCGTGGGCGGACTGGTCGAGCAGCTCTTCACGATGACGCTGCCGCCCGACATCGAGGTCGCCACCGAGCTGATCGACGCGACCTCGCGGGCGGTGCTGGACCCGACCTACGAGCCGGAGCCGTCCGAGCTGCCCGCGGACTCCTCCGAACCCACGGAGCCCTCGGAGTCCTCGGACTCGTCGACCCCCTGAGACCCGGGGAGCTCGGGCTCGCGCTCGGCCTCCAGGATCGCGGTCGTGATGAGCGGCGCGGTCAGGGCGACCTGCCACGCGCGGGCGCCGAGGTCGGTGAGCCGGTCGACGACCTGGTCGAGCAGGTCGCCCACGTCGCGCGTCTCCGGCGGAGTCCAGAGCACCCGACGCAGGGTGTCGGGGGTGAGGAGGTTCTCCTGCGGCACCTGGTGCTGCTCGGAGAGCTCGGTCATCGCCTCGCGGGCCCAGGCGAGCCGGCGTCCGGCCACCGGGTCCTTCTCGGCCCAGGCGCGTGGCACGGGCGGTCCGTCGCCACGGGGTGAGCGGGCCGGCAGGTCGTCCTCGTCGAGGGCTGCGGCCGCGGCCAGCGCCTCCATCCAGCGCGAGGCGTAGCGCTCGGCGCCACGCCCGTGGAAGCCCTTGGTGCCCAGGAGCGCGTCGCGGTCCTCGGGCTGCGCCACGGCGGCGGCGACGAGGGCTGCGTCCGGGACGATGCGACCGGGGGTCACGTCGCGCTGCGAAGCGATCGCGTCGCGGGTCTCCCACAGGGCGCGGACCGACCCGAGGGCGCGACGTCCGCGCACGCGGTGCACGCCCGACGTACGACGCCAGGCCTCCTGGCGCACGGGCGCCTGGAAGCCGCGCAGGTGGTCGAACTCCTGGCGGGCCCACTCGGCCTTGCCGGACTCCTCCAGCTCCTCGGCCAGTCGGTCACGCAGCTCGACGAGCACCTCGACGTCGAGGGCGGCGTACTCGAGCCAGGCCTTCGGCAGCGGGCGCGTCGACCAGTCGGCGGCGGAGTGCTCCTTCTTCATCCGGAAGCCCAGCAGGGTCTCGACCAGGGTGGCCAGGCCGACCCTCGGGTAGCCGAGCAGCCGACCGGCGAGCTCGGTGTCGAAGAGCGCGTCGGGTCGCAGGCCGATCTCGTCGAGGCAGGGGAGGTCCTGGGTGGCGGCGTGCAGGATCCACTCGGTGCCCGTTAGCACCTCCTGGAGCGGGGCCATGGAGTCGAACGCGATCGGGTCGATCAGGGCGGTGCCGCTGCCGTTGCGCCGCAGCTGGATGAGGTAGGCGCGGTTGGAGTAGCGGTAGCCGGACGCGCGCTCGGCGTCGATGGCGACGGGGCCGGTGCCGGCGGCGAGGCGACGGCAGACCTCGGCCAGGCCCTCCTCGGTCTCGGTGACCTCGGGCAGGCCGTCCGCAAGGGCGAGCAGCTCAGCGGGTTCCTCCTGCTGAGCCGGCTCTGCTGGCTGGTCGGGCTCGGTGTCGACGATCTCTCCTGAAGTCATCCGTGGGAGCCTCGTTGCCCGCGCCTGCTCGGCATCAGGGCGACTCCCTCGGGAACGGGCTCGAGGCCGGCGGCGGTGCAGAGCAGCTCGCCCCACGCCTCGACGTGCGGTGCAACGGGTAGACCGAGCGGCCCGGGACGCGGCGTCCACGAGGCACGGATCTCGATCTGGGCGGTGCCGGACTCCTCGGCCATCCCACCGAAGCTCTCGGTGGCCACCCGGGTCACGGTGCCGGACTCGGCGAGGTAGTCGGCGCCGTGGGCGTCGAGGGCCTCGGTGAGCCAGGTCCAGCCGACCTGGGAGAGCAGCGGGTCGGTCACGAGGTCGACCTCGATCTCGCACCGCACGTAGGCGACGCACCGGAAGGTGCCCTCCCACGCGTCGTTGCCGGCCGGGTCGTGGAGCAGGATGATGCGTCCGGTGCCGATGTCGGTGTCGTCGACGGTGACGTCGGCCGAGAGGGCCGCGGCGAAGGGTGCGATGCGCTGGGGGGCCGGCATCTCCTCGCAGAAGACCTCCGGACGAAGGGTCGCCGAGCGCATCTCGGCCACGGCCTCGCGGAACTCCGTGGGCACGGAGCCGGGGCCCGGGCTCACCTCATGACGCACGACCATGCCCTCACAGTAGGTCGGGGCGCCGGATCCGACATGCGAACACGCCGGACGACCTGCGAGGCTTGGCCTCGTGGCCGACATCTCGACACTCGATCAGAGCGCGTTCCTCAAGGCGGCGCGCGGTGAGCCCGTGCCCCACACCCCGGTGTGGTTCATGCGCCAGGCGGGCCGTTCGCTGCCCGAGTACCTCAAGCTGCGCGAGGGCATCGGCATGCTCGAGTCGTGCATGGAGCCCGACCTCGTGGTCGAGATCACCATGCAGCCGGTGCGCCGCTACGGCGTCGACGCGGCCATCTTCTTCTCCGACATCGTGCTGCCGCTCAAGGCCGTCGGGGTCGACCTCGACATCAAGCCCGGCATCGGTCCGGTCGTCGCCTCCCCGGTCGAGACGCTGGCCGACGTCGAGGCGATCCCCGACCTGACCCCCGAGCACGTCGGCTACATCACCGAGTCCGTACGGCGTCTGGTCGGCGGCCTGGGTGGCACGCCCCTCATCGGGTTCGCGGGCGCACCCTTCACGGTCGCGTCCTACCTCGTCGAGGGCGGTCCCTCGAAGGAGCACGCGAAGACCAAGGCGATGATGTTCGGTGCCCCCGACGTGTGGGACGCGCTCATGCGCAAGATCGCCGGCATCGCGGCGGCCTACCTCGAGGTGCAGGTCGCGGCCGGCGCCTCGGCCGTGCAGCTCTTCGACTCCTGGGCCGGTGCGCTGACACCCGCCGACTACCAGCAGCACGTGATGCCGCACTCGGCCCGGGTGCTCGAGCAGGTCGGCTCCCTCGGCGTCCCCCGCATCCACTTCGGGGTCGGCACCACCAACCTGCTCGGCCTGATGGGGGAGGCCGGTGCCGACGTCGTCGGCGTCGACTGGCGCACCCCGCTCTCCTCCGCGATCCCGCTCGTCGGCGACCGTGTCGTGCAGGGCAACCTCGACCCGACCCTCGTCTTCGCCCCCACCGAGGTGATGACCGCCCGCGCGGCCGAGGTCATCGAGGCCGGCCGCGCCGCCAAGGGCCACATCTTCAACCTGGGCCACGGCGTCATCCCCTCGACGGACCCCGACCAGCTCGCGAGGCTGACGGAGTTCGTGCAGTCCTACCGGCTCGACTGATCAGCAGTCAGACGGTGGCCGGGGGCGGAGGGCCGGCCAACGCGGGCTTGCGCGCGAAGCGCCGCGCGAGCAGGCGGCCGGGGATGCCGAGGGCCAGGAGGACCAGCCCGAAGGGCAGGACGGCGCCGCCGACGGTGAGGAGCCCGGTGGTGACGTCCTTGAGGGCCGTCCACCCGGCGTCGAGGCCGGCCAGGAAGCCGTCGTCGTCGCGGGGCTCCTCGTCGTCGACGGGTACCGGCTCGATGGAGACGGTGATCGTGGCCATCGAGGTCTGGTCGGCGAGGAACGCCTGACGCTTCTCCAGGGAGCCGAGGTCGGCCTCCCGGCGCGCCAGCTCGCTCTCGATGGCGACGATGTCACCCAGGTCGGCGGCCTCGTCGAGGAGCACGCTGATGCGCTGGATGCTGCGGCGCTGGAGCGCGACCCGGACGTCGTTGTCGATCACCTCGGTCGTGACGTCCTCGGTGCGGGTGGTGACGTCGATCAGGTCGGCGACCTCCTGGAGGTCGGTCATCGCCGAGTCGAACTCGTCCACCGGCACCCGGAGCACGAGCTGCACGCGCTCGGCGTCGCCGTCGACGTCGGCCTGGGTCCGCTCCTCGGCGACCTCGCCGCCGTGCGCGGCGAGCACCTTGCCGACGTCGAACCGGGCGGCCGGCACGTCGTCGGCGCGCAGCGCGACGTTGCCGGTCTTGATGAGGGAGCGTGCGTCGTCGGGAGCCAGCCGGTCGCTGGTCGCTGCGGCCTCGGAACCGCCTCCCGAGCCCGCGCCGCGTCGGCTGCTGGTGGTGTCCTCGTAGGCGACGGCGGGAGCCTCCTCGCTGAGCGAGTGGTCGCCGGCGTCCCCGGCGCTCGAGGCGTCGGAGCCGGACTCGCTCCCGGTCGAGCAGGCGCCGAGGAGGGCGAGCAGGGCGAGGGCCGCGGTTGCCGCGATCGCACGTCGTGGACGGGGGCCGACGGTGCGGCGAGTGGTGGTGGTCATGTCGATGCGACGCGGTGCGCGCGTGATCAGTTCCCTAGGCTGGAGCGGTGAGTCGACGTGTGGCGCTGCGGGCGGTGGTCGTCGGGGCCGGGGTCTCCGGCCTCGTCGCAGCCCGCGACCTCGTGGCCGCGGGGCTCGAGGTCGTCGTGCTCGACGCGGCCGACCGGCCCGGGGGCAAGCTGCGTCGCAGCGAGGTCGCCGGGGTCACGGTCGACGTCGGCGCCGAGGCGATGCTCAACCGGCGTCCCGAAGGCATCGCGCTCGCGGGCGAGCTGGGCCTGGACGTCGTCCACCCGACGACGGCGTCGTCGCGGATCTGGACGCGCGGCGACCTCCGGCCGCTGCCCCGCTCGCTGATGGGCGCGCCGCTCGACCTCGACCAGCTCGAGGCGTCCGGGGTGCTCAGCCCGGAGGGCGTGCGCCGGGCGCGCGACGAGCGGGTCGGGCAGGTGGAGCCCGGCGTCGACCTCTCGGTGGGCGACCTGGTGGCCGCCCGCTTCGGCGGCGAGGTGGTCGACCGACTCGTCGAGCCGCTGCTCGGTGGGGTCT
>JBFJKO010000160.1:0-7373 GCA_041634935.1 Nocardioides sp. | reverse complement strand
TGGTCAACGCCACCGGCCGCCTCGACGAGGTCGGCGCGCTGAGCCGCGCCGGCGACGACGCCGACGCGATCGCGCTCACCCTGCACGACTTCGTCGAGCAGGCCCAGGAGGCCTCGGCGCTGCTGCTCGGCGACTTCGCCAGCAACGGCCAGCCCTCCACGATCGAGGAGCTGCGGGCCTTCACCGCCGACAGCATGGGCGTGCTCACCCGGCTGCAGAGCGTCATCCCCGAGACCGCACGTGCCTCGCTGATCGAGGCCACCCAGGTCGTCAACGCGATCGACGTCCAGGCGCAGGCCCTCTGCCCGGCCTGCACCGACCTGCCGGTCATCCAGGCGCCGGCGTTCGCCACGAAGTCGCTCGACGCCCTGGCCGACGACTCGCTCGGACCGGTCGTCGACGCGGTCCTCACCCCGGTGAGCTCCACCTCCGACGCCCCCCGCTCCGGCCCCCGGGCCACCAAGGGATCCGGCAAGAGCAAGGCCTCCGGCAAGGCCGACGCCGAGCAGGATGCCGGGGCCGCCACGCCGTCCGTCCCGACGTCGGCTCCCGAGGAGCCCCGCCTTCCGCAGAGCCCGAGCTCGTCGGACGACAGCGACAAGGGTGGGAAGAAGAAGGACGACGGCGGGGTCCTCGAGGACCTCAACGTCAGCCGCTCCGACGACCCGATCGGTGACCTCCTCACCGGCGCCGGCAAGACGGCGGGCAAGGCCGTCGACGACGTCGCCGAAGGCCTCGACGGGCTCGCGGGCAACTGACCCCCGGCCGGGGCCGCGGGCATCACGCCTGCGGCGTCGGCCTGCGCGCTCCGCGGCGCGCGACCACCTCCGTGCGGAGCCGACTGCGCCGCGCTCAGCCGAAGACAGACGTGCGCTGCATGAGCAGCGAGTACAGCGTCTGCTGAATGGTCTCGCGCACCTGGTCGGTGACGTCGAAGACCAGCATCGGGTCCTCGGCCGCACCCGCGTCGTACTCGTCGGTGCGGATCGGCTCGCCGAACTCCAGCAGCCACTTGGACGGGAGCGGGATCAGCCCGAGCGGGCCGAGCAGGGGGAACAGCGGCGTCACCGGGATGTAGGGGACGCCGAGGAGGCGGGCCAGGGCGGGGATGTTGCCGACGAGCGGGTAGATCTCCTCGGCCCCGACGACGGCCAGCGGCACGATCGGCACCCCGGTGCGCAGCGCCGCGGAGACGAAGCCCCCGCGGCCGAACCGCTGCAGCTTGTAGCGCTGGGAGAACGGCTTGCCGATGCCCTTGAACCCCTCGGGCCACACGCCGACGAGCTCGCCGTCGCGCAGCATCCGCTCGGCGTCCTCGCTGCACGCCAGGGTCGCACCGCCACGGCGGGCCATGCTCGAGACGATCGGCATCCGGAAGACCAGGTCGGCGCCGAGGGCGCGCAGGTGGCGCCCGGTGTGGTCGTGGATGGAGACCATCGTCATCAGTCCGTCGACCGGCACGGTCCCGGAGTGGTTGGACACCACCAGGGCGCCGCCGTCGGTGGGGATGTTGTCGATGCCCCGGACGTCGATGCGGAACCAGTTCTGGGCGATGGGTCGCAGCGCTGCCATGAAGAAGCGCTGGGTGATCTCGGCGTCGAAGCCGTACTCGTCGACGACATAGTCGCCGGTGATCCGCCGGCGCAGGAAGGCGAGGAACTCGGCGAGACGCGGTTCCCACTGGTCGCCGAAGAGCTCCATGGCCGCGTGCTGGAAGGCCGCGAGCCACTCCGAGGTCGGGATCGAGCGCAGCGGGTTGCGCTCCCGCGTGGAGAGCCCCGAGCCGGCGGTCGACGCCTCGCCGCTGCCGGTATCCGACGAATAACCCGAGGACGACCCCGAGGAGGTCGCGCGGGCGGCGGTCGCGGCGTCGCCGCTCGCGGACGCCGTCGGCGCGTTCGTCGGGCTCTCGGCCGCGGGGCCGGTGCCGGCCGCGCTGCCAGGAGTCTTCGAGGTGCTCGCGGGGTCGGTGGTCCTAGTGGCGTCGGTCGCCTCGGCGTCGTCGGGACGGCCGGACCGCTGGGAAGGCTTGCCCGAGGCGCCGGACCCGCCGGTGGGCTTCGTGGCCTTCTTCGACGGGGCCAGCCCCCGAGCGGCCGACGACGGCTGCTTGCCGGTGCCGCGGCCAGGGCGGCCGCGCGTTCCGATCGGGATGATCTCGGCGTCACCCACGGGCGTCTCCTCGTGATCGTCTCGTCGTCGCCAGGGACACGACCTCGGGCACCGCGCGGGGTCCCTCGAGCGTGGCGGGCGCAGCCTCCTGGTGCAGGGGCGTGCTCGGCAGCCGGTCCGCGACGGCCGCGATCGCCCGCTCGGCGCGGCCCGGGGTGGGGTGCAGGCCGGCGGCGAAGTCGGCGAAGGCCTCGGCCGTGCTGTAGCGCGGCGTGAAGCCCAGCGTCTCGCGCATCGCGGTCGTGTCGACCCCGCGTCCGTAGGTGAGGAAGGACTGCTGCTCGGGCGAGAAGTCGGCGACCCGGGCGGAGCGGAGCGCCGAGCCGAGGCTGCCCACGGCGAAGCCCGGCATCGGGACGCTCGGGCGCTGGAGACGCCGTACGGCCTGGGAGAGCATGAGCACGCCCTCACCGGCGACGTTGAACGTGCCGGGGGCACCGTCGGCGACCGCGTGCTGGAGCACCGCCATCAGGTCGGCCTCGTGCAGGAACTGCAGCCGGGCGTCGTAGCCGAGCACGGTCGGGATCACCGGGAGCCGGAAGTAGGAGGTGATCGGGCTCGTGACGTGCGGGCCGATCACGTTCGCGCAGCGCAGCACGGTCACCCGGCAGTCGCTGCGCCGGCGCGCGAGGCCGCGGACGTAGCCCTCGATCTCGGCGACGTCCTTCGCGTAGCCCGCGCGCGGGGCGCGGCGCGGCTCCATGTCCTCGCGGAACATCGCGGGATCACGGTTGCTCGCCCCGTAGACCGTGGTCGTCGACTTCACGACCAGGTCGGTCACCTTGGGCGACTTCTGGCACGCGGCCAGGAGCTGCATCGTCCCGATGACGTTGAGCTCCTTCATCGTGTTGCGACCGCCGACGCTGCCGGGGGTCGCGATCACGCTCATGTGGACGACGGTGTCGACGTCCTCCTTGGCGATGACCTTCGCGATGACGGGGTTGCGGATGTCAGCGCGCACGAAGGAGACGTCGCCGACGTCCCCGCGAGGGGGGACGACGTCGACGCCGATGACCCGGCCGACCGAGGGATGCTCGGCGATCGCCGAGGCACAACGACGGCCGAGGTCACGAGAGACCCCGGTGACGAGCACGACCTTGTCGCCGCCAGCCATCGCTACTGCGCCCTCATCCCTTCAGCACGGGAGCCGGGTGTTACTTGCCGAGCTTGCGACGCTGCACGCGCGTCTTCTTCAGAAGCTTGCGGTGCTTCTTCTTGGCCATGCGCTTGCGTCGCTTCTTGATGACAGAACCCACGAAAACCTCTTCAAGTCGTGTTGCACCCAGCACGAGCGCCGGGACCGGACCAGCCTACTTGCCGCTGTCACCGGACCCGCAATCGGGACTCCTGACGCAGCCTCGCAGGGCTCAGCCGGCGTCGAAGAACGACTTGCGCAGGTACTCGTCGACGTCGTTCTCCTGCACGCGGAACGAGCGCCCCACCCGCACGGCGGGCAGCTCGCCGCCGTGCACGAGGCGGTAGACGGTCATCTTGGAGACGCGCATGATGCCCGCGACCTCCGCAATGGTCAGGAACTTCGGGTCGGAGGTAGGACCGGGAGAGTTCGTCACGAGGGGTACCAGCTTTCCAGGTGCCCGCCACCGGCTTCCCCACCGGTGTCGATCGGGCACGACAGGCCTGAGACTAGGGCCTGATGTGACGGATGGGGAAGGGATCGCCTCATGTTTCTTCCCAGGTCGCGGCGTGTTGCTACGGGAGAGGATCGAGCCCGTGGTACGGAAAGAGCTCGTTCCGGGCCAGGTTGATGCTCCGGTCGAGCCACGTGTCGGGGTCGTAGCCGTCCTCCCACGCCCGATAGGTCGCAGGTCCCCCGTCGGTCATCCGGCGGGGCGCCGTGACCCCCAGCAGGTCCTGCACGTGGTCCCGCCACGACTGCGGCGTGTCGAGGGCCGGGTCGAGGGGCCGCCCCGCCACGACGGCGAGCAGGTGGGTCCACGCCCGCGGCACGACCTGCACCAGGGCGTAGCCACCCCCGCCGGTGGCCACCCAGCGCCCGTCGGCCACCTCGTGGGCGAGGTCGTGCAGGGCAAGGCTGCTCGCCCGCTGACCGTCGACGGTGAGCATGAGGTCGGCCAGGGGGTCGTCGGCGTGCGAGTCGCAGCCGTGCTGGGTCACGAGCACCTCGGGTGCGAACTCCCGCAGCAGCGGCGGCACCACGGCGTGGAAGGCCCGCAGCCAACCGGCGTCTCCGGTGCCGGGCGGTAGCGGGACGTTGACCGCCGAGCCGGGCGCGTCCGGCCCGCCGGAGTCGGCGACCTCTCCGCTGCCGGGGAACAGGAACCGACCCGACTCGTGCAGCGAGATCGTGAGCACCCGCGGGTCGTCGTAGAAGATGCGCTCGACGCCGTCGCCGTGGTGGGCGTCGACGTCGACGTAGGCGACGCGTTCGGCTCCCTGGTCGAGGAGCCACTGGATGCCGATGGCCACGTCGTTGTAGATGCAGAAGCCACTCGCCCGGTCGGGCATCGCGTGGTGCAGACCGCCGTTGATGTTGGCGCTGTGCAGGGACTCCCCCGACCACACCTGGCGGAAGGCCTCCAGGGTGGCGCCGACCACGTGCGCGCCGGCCTCGTGCATCCCGAGGAAGGCCGGGTTGTCCTCGGTGCCGAGACCGAGCCCCTCGTCGGCGCGGCTCGGGTCGGCCCCCGCCGTCATCACCGCCTTGATCAGACGCGGGTCGTGCACGGTCGCGATCTGGTCGGTCGACGCCCGCGGCGCCGGCACGCAGCGCAGCCCGTCGGGGTGGTCGGGCCCGGCCAGCACCCCGAGGTCGGTCGCCAGGGCCACGGTGAGCGCGACCCGGACCGGCGACATGGGGTGGTCGGGTCCGAAGTCGTAGTCGGTCAGGCTCGGGTCGTGGACGAGGGTGGCGGGTCCCGCGCACGGGCCCGGAAGGTCGACCATCCCCCGAGCGTAGTGCGCGCCCTGCCCGCCGGAGCCGGTAGGCGAGACTGGGCCTGTGCACCGGTCCGTCGACGAGCGTCCGCGTGCGGGGAAAGGCCTGTCAGCCGCGGCGCGCCGGTTCGCCGACTGGCCGTGGTGGGTGCAGGTGGGGGCGGTCTACCTCGGCCTCCGCCTCGTGTCGGGCGTTCTGCTGGCCCGGGCTGCGCAGGAGCAGGTGTGGTTCCCCGCGGTGACGGGGCCCGCGGAGGGCGACGTCGACCTCGCGGTCTCGTGGGACGCCAAATGGTACGAGCGCATCGTCGTCGGCGGGTACCCCGCCGAGCTGCCCGTCGGCGACGACGGTCGGGTGCAGCAGAACCCGTGGGCGTTCTACCCGCTCTTCCCCTACGCGATCCGGCTCGTCTCGTGGGCCACGACCCTGGACTTCGCGACCGTGGCGCCGCTGCTCGCCCTGCTGGCCGGTCTCGGGGCAGCCCTGCTGATGGCCGCGCTCCTGCTCGAGACCTCGCCGTACGCCGTGGGGTCGCGGACCGGACCGGCTCTCGCGGCCGTGGCCGTGTGGGCCGCCCTGCCGGCCTCCCCGGTACTGCAGATGGCCTACACCGAGTCGTTCAGCATGCTGCTCCTGATGGCGTTCCTGCTGCTGCTCGTGCGCGGCCAGTGGGTCGGCACCGGGCTCACCGCGCTGCTGCTGGGGCTGACCCGTCCGATCGCCCTGCCGCTGGCCGTCGTGGTGGCGGTCGCCGTCCGGCTGCGGTGGCGCGAGCGACGCACCCGTCCGATCGACGCGCGCGAGCGCGTCGGGATCGCTGTGGCCGTGGTGAGCACCGGCCTGTCGGGGCTCCTCTGGACGGCGCTGGCCTGGGTCGGCACGGGCCGCCGCGACGCCTACCCCGCGACGATGTCCGCGTGGCGCGGTGAGGCGACCATCGATCCCGTCGAGCCGTGGCTGCGCACCCTCGAGTGGGCCGCGGAGCACCGCACTCCCGAGACGGTCGTGCCGGCACTCAGCATGGTGCTCGCCCTCGCGCTGTCGCTGGCGGTGCTCGCGCCCCGGGTGGCACCCGGCCTCGACGTGCGCCTGCGCGTCTGGGCGGCGGCGTACGCCGGCTACCTCCTGGTGGTGGTCGACGGCCACACCAGCATCGTGCGCTACGTGGTGCCGCTCTTCCCGCTCGCGGTCGTGCTCGTCGGCGCGCACCGCCACCGGCTCTCGCGATGGTGGCGCTGGCGGACGGCGTTCTGGGTGGCGGCCGGCGTCGTCGGCCAGGTGGGGTGGATCTGGTGGCTCGTGCTCTTCGAGCCGCCGTCCGACTTCCCGCCGTGACCCACCGGGACCCACCGGGACCCGTGGCAGCCTGGGGCGATGTCGAAGGTGAGTGTGACGGTCAGTAAGGCAGGCGCGGGGCTGAAGAAGGTGGTGCCGCACTCGGTGCCGAGGTTCAGCGTGCGGCGCGACGTACCGATGACCATCGCTGCGGTGGCCTTCCTCGTGGCGCACGCGTGGCCGGTCCTGCACCCGGACCTCGAGGCGCGAGGAGCTGGCCGCGGCGCTCGGCCGCACTGACTCTGCGTCTGGTGACACCGAGCGTCACCAGACGCAGACCTAGGTCGGGCTGTGAGGCGGGGCCCCTCCGTCAGGCGAGGAAGTCGGCGACGACCCGTCCGAGCTCGGTGCCGGCGTCCTCCTGGAGGAAGTGGCCGGCGTTCTCGATCGTGGGGTGCTCGAGGCCGGCGGCGCCAGGAATCATCTTGCGCAGGATCGGCGCCATCGCCCCGGTGATCGGGTCGGAGTCGCTGAAGGCGGTGAGGAACGGCTTGTCCCAGCCCTGCAGCACCTCCCAGGCGGCGCGGTTGGCCTCGGAGGCCGGGTCGTCGGGACGGGTCGGCACGAGCGTGGGCATGACGCGCGGGCCGGCCTTGGCCTCCTCGACGGGGTACGGGGCGTCGTACGCCGTCCGGTCGGCCTCGGCGAGCCCGCGCACGCAGCCGGACTCGACGAAGCGTCCGACGTCGAGGGTCGGCGCCTTCTCGACGGCCTTGCGGAAGTGGTGCCAGATCTCGGGCATGTCGAAGTCGCCGGTCGGCAGGCCGGTGTTGGCGGTGACGACGGAGGCGAACCGGTCGGGGTGCTCGGCGACCAGGCGCAGCCCGATGAGGCCGCCCCAGTCCTGGCCGAGCAGGGTCGCGCCGGCGAGGTCGAGGTGGTCGACGACGAGGCTGCGCACCCACTCGACATGGCGCGCGTAGGAGTGGTCGGCGGTGGCGAGCGGCTT
>JBFJKO010000159.1:0-7385 GCA_041634935.1 Nocardioides sp. | reverse complement strand
CACCCGGTCCCATCCCGAACCCGGAAGTTAAGCCTGTCAGCGCCGATGGTACTGCAACCGCGAGGTTGTGGGAGAGTAGGACGCCGCCGGACAACACTTCGCTGAAGGGCGACCCAGAAATGGGTCGCCCTTCAGTCATTTTTCGGGCTTGCGTCCGCTGACCACGAGTCCTCCACAGGTGGGTGCGTACCGCGCGTCGTCCACAGCGGTCGCGCTGCGTGGCGAGCACGCATCGTGGAGCCGGAAGACTCCGGTTCGGAGGTGATGGTGGATGACCACACGGGACGTGGCGGCGATCGGTTCGCTCAACGAGGTGCACCTGGTGGGCCGGTTCGCGGCGCCGGCGCTGGAGCGGGAGATGCCGAGCGGTGACGTGCTGTGCACGTTCCGGGTGTCGGTGGAGCGCGAGGGCACCGATGCCGGCAGCGTGACCAGTCGACAGCGGGTGGACTCGCTCGAGTGTGCGACCTGGAGCGGGCGGGTGCGCCGTTCGGCGCTGTCCTGGCAGCCAGGGGACGAGGTCGAGGTGGTCGGAGCGCTGCGGCGGCGCTTCTTCAGAACGGCAGGCGGGACCGGATCGCGGGTCGAGGTCGAGGTGACGTCGGCCCGGCGTCTTCGTCGTGCACGTACCTCAGCATGACGCCGAGCGGTGGCTTCGGCTGGAAGGAGGTGGCCTTCTCGGGAAAGAGCCGGCCGTCCCGCACGACGTTCTCGATCTGCTCGAAACGCGGAGCCGGGAGGAGGACCGCCGTACCGGCCTCGAGGCCCGCCTGCGCGAGCGCCTCGGCGGCGCTGTGGTGATGCGTCACTCGGTGAGGTCCGTGGGCCAGTGCCGGCACGATGCGGTCGTGCAAGGCCTCGATCTCGAGGGCGTCGGGCCGTTCTCCGAGCTCGAGGGTGAGCCACCGGTCCTGGTCGGTCGCGACCATCGTGCCCGGGGCGAGGCAGGCCATCGCGTGGGGCCGACGCACCAGGCGCGTGGGGATCCCGACCGTGGCCGCAGCCGAGACCACGTCGTCGAGGCTCGATCCGTGCAGCACCCGGTGGATGGCGCCGAGGAACAGGGGAGTGTCGCCCTGGTCGACGATCATCGCGAGGCCTCGGTCGAAGCCGGTCCCCGGCTGGCGCTGCTGGAGGCGGAGGTAGGCCGCGTAGCGGTGATGGCCGTCGGCGATCACGGCGGTGGTCGGACCGAGCTGATCGGCGATCGCCTCCACGAGCGCGGGGTCGTCGATGGGCCAGATGCGGTGGGTGTGGCCGGCGCGGTCGACGAAGCTGACCGGGGGTGGGCCTTCACGCACGCTCGCGAGGAGGGTGCGCAGCGGCGCCGGCGACGTCTGCACCAGCAGGATCGGCGCGGGGTTGAAGCCCATCTGCTGCATGCGCCCTGCGAGGTCGTCGGCCTGCGCCGGGTAGATGCCCTCGTGCGGGTGCACGGCCCGGTCGGCTGGGCTGGTCGCTCGGCGCGACACGTCGAGGGCTCCCACGAGGCCGCGGATCGTGACCCCGTTGGTGGTGTACTCGTGGAGCTGCAGGGCCGGCCGCTTCTCGTGGACGAGGTGACCACGCTTCTCCCAGGTCGCCAGGCGCTCCGCGACCGCGTGGAACGGGCGCCCGAACAGGCGGGCCGACGCCGGGTCGCTGACGCGTGAAGGCACCAGTCGCACGGCCCGAAAGGGCGCCAGGACCAGGGGTCGCGCCACGTAGGGCGGCGTCACGACCGTCCCGGTGTCCATTCGTCTCACGATACGCGGCCCGTCCTGAGCGCGTGCCAGACTGGCGGCGTGTTGACCGCTTCCCCCGATGCGCTGACCGCCCGCTACGACCTGGCGATGCTCGACCTCGACGGCGTCGTCTACATCGGCGGCGAGGCGGTGCCGGGGGCTGCCGAGCACCTGAGCGCCGTCCGGGAAGCGGGGCTGCGCTGCGCGTTCATCACCAACAACGCGGCACGCACCCCCGACACCGTCGCGGCCCACCTGACCGACCTCGGGATCGCGGCGTCGTCGGACGACGTCGTCACCTCGGCCCAGGCAGCGGCCCGCGTGCTGCGGGACCGCCTGGGCGCGGGCGCCCGGGTGGCCGTCCTGGGGGGCGAGGGCCTGCTGGCCGCCGTCACGGCGGCCGGGCTCGTCCCGGTCGGCCTGGACGACGAGGCGGCCGCAGTGGTCAGCGGCTACGGACCGGACGTGCGCTGGTCGGCGGTGATGCGGGCCGCCGTCCGTGTCCGCGACGGGTTGTGGTGGGTGGCGAGCAACACCGACGCCTCGATCCCGACCGCCTTCGGGGTGGCTCCCGGTCACGGCGTCCTGGTCGACACGCTGCGCCGGTTCTCCGGCGTCGAGCCGGTCGTGGCCGGGAAGCCGGCGCGGCCCCTGCTCGACGAGACCATCCGGCGCGTGGGCGGCAAGCGCCCGCTCATGGTCGGCGACCGCCTCGACACCGACATCGAGGGAGCCCGCACCGCCGGCATCGACTCGCTGCTCGTGCTCACGGGCGTCAGCGGGCTCGACGAGCTGGTCGCGGCCCGTCCGGGGGAGCGGCCCAGCTACGTGGGTGTGGACCTCGGAGCCCTCCGCGAGCCGCACGCCGCCCCGGTGGAGGTCGGCGACGCCTGGGAGTCCTGCGGCTGGCGGGCCGCCACCGACTCAGGTCGGCTCGAGGTGACCGGAAGCGGTGCGGCCGCCGACTGGTGGCGGTGCGTGGCCGCGGCCGCGTGGTCGTACCTCGACCGGTGCGGCGAGGTGGTCGACGTGTCGGGCGTGCGCGTCCCGATCGACGGCACCAGGCCGGTAACCTCGGGCGCATGAGCGAGGAGCAGCGCGACGAGACGTGGGACGACGACCCCGACGTGATGCTCGAGCGCCCCGCCGCCACCGGGTTGTCCCGGGTGGACGCGGTGGTCGACGCCGTGGCGACCATGGGCACGGTCGACCTGGCCGAGCACGTGCAGGTCTACGAGCAGGCCCACCGTGAGTTGCGCGCCGCGCTCGACGACCCCGACGCCGCGGCCGCGGCCGTCGAGTCGGCCTAGCCCGCCGTGCCACCGCGTCGACTGCGGCTGGACGCCGAGCTCGTGCGCCGCGGGCTGGCTCGCTCGCGCGAGCACGCCGCCGAGCTCGTCCACGCACGCCGCGTGAAGGTGTCCGGAGCCGTGGCCTCCAAGCCGGCCACCGGCGTCACCACCGACGTGGCGATCGTCGTCATCGCCGACCCGGACCGTCCCGACTACGTGTCGCGCGGCGGGCACAAGCTCGCCGGGGCCCTGGCGGCCTTCCAGCCCCTCGGTCTCGAGGTCGCCGGACGCCGCTGCCTCGACGCGGGCGCCTCCACGGGCGGGTTCACCGACGTCCTGCTGCGCAGTGGGGCCCGGGAGGTGGTCGCCGTCGACGTCGGCTACGGCCAGCTCGCCTGGTCGCTGCGCAGCGACTCACGTGTGCGCGTCCTCGACCGCCAGAACGTGCGCGAGCTGACGACCGAGCTCGTCGACGGACCGGTCGACGTCGTCGTCGGTGACCTCTCCTTCATCTCCCTCGAGCTCGTGCTGGACGCCCTCATCGGCGTCACGGCTCCCGACGGCGACCTGGCCCTGATGGTGAAGCCGCAGTTCGAGGTGGGCAAGGACCGGGTCGGCAAGGGTGGGGTCGTGCGCGAGCCCGAGCTGCGCATCGAGGCGGTCACCTCGGTGGCCGAGGCTGCCGCGCGTCGGGGCTGGGGCGCCCACGCGGTGACCGTGAGTCCGTTGCCCGGTCCGTCGGGCAACGTGGAGTTCTTCCTGTGGCTGCGCCACGGTCCCGCGGACCTCCCCGAGGACGCCATCGCCGAGGTGGTGCACGGGGCCCGCGGCCTGGGGGTGCCGGGTGAGAGGCTTGACCCGTGACCGTCCCGACCCGCACCCGACGCGTGCTGCTCCTCGCCCACACCGGGCGCCCCGCAGCGCGCTCCGTGGCGCGCTCGTTCGTGGCCGGGCTGACCGCCCACGGCATCGTCGTCCGGCTCCTGGCCGGGGAGGCGAAGGACCTCGGCATCGAGCCGGGGGAGTTCACCCCGGCCCTCGAGCTGACCGAGTCGGAGTCCGACGCCGGCCGTGAGTGCGAGCTGGCGCTGGTCATCGGCGGCGACGGCAGCATCCTGCGCGCGGCGGAGATCACCCGCAGCGACCGCACGCCGCTCCTCGGGGTCAACCTCGGCCACGTCGGCTTCCTCGCCGAGGCCGAGCCGGAGGAGGTCGAGTCGACGATCGAGGCCATCGTCGGCGGTCGCTACACCGTCGAGGACCGGCTGACCCTCGACGTGCAGGTCACCCTCGACGGGGCGACGATCGCCTCGACGTTCGCGGTCAACGAGGCCAGCGTCGAGAAGTCTGCCCGCGAGCGGATGATCGAGGTCCTCGTCGAGATCGACGGGCGGCCCCTCTCGCGCTGGGCCTGCGACGGCGTCGTGTGCGCGACCCCCACCGGCTCGACGGCCTACAACTTCAGTGCGGGCGGCCCCATCGTGTGGCCGCAGGTCGAGGCGCTCTGCCTCGTGCCGCTCAGCGCGCACGCCCTCTTCGCCCGCCCCATGGTCACCGGTCCCGACTCGGTGATCGCCATCGAGGTCGTCGAGCGCCCTGACGGCGCCGCGGTGCTGTGGTGCGACGGACGCCGCACGGTCGACCTGCCGCTCGGGGCCCGCATCGAGGTCTCGCGCGGCAGCGAGCCGGTCCGGCTCGCGCGGCTGCACGAGGCGCCGTTCACCGACCGGCTGGTCGCCAAGTTCGGACTGCCGGTGGACGGCTGGCGCGGCGAGGGCGAGCGGCGTCTGCTCGCCGGAGCAGAAGCACGCCACGACCGGGAGGAGGAGCAGCCGTGATCGAGGAGATCCGCATCAGCCAGCTCGGCGTCATCGACGCCTCCTCCCTCGAGCTCGGACCCGGCCTCACGGTCATCACCGGCGAGACCGGGGCCGGCAAGACGATGGTGGTCACCGCCCTCGGGCTCCTCCTCGGGGGCCGTGCCGACAGCGGCGCCGTGCGCACCGGCGCCAAGCAGGCGCGGGTCGAGGGCGTGATCAGGGTCGGTGGGCTCAGCCACTTCGCCGACGCCGTCGAGGAGGCGGGCGGAGAGGTCGAGGACGGCGTGGTCGTCCTGGCCCGCAACGTCGCCGCCGAAGGGCGTTCGCGCGCGTTCGTGGGCGGCGCCTCGGTGCCCGTGGCCACCCTCACCGACGTGGCCCAGCCCCTGGTGGCGGTGCACGGCCAGTCCGACCAGCACCGGCTCCTGCTCCCGCGCGCCCAGCGCGACGCCCTCGACCGCTTCGGCGGCGCTCCGGTCTCGGCTGCCCTGGGGTCCTACACCGAGCTCTACCGCGAGCTGGCCGAGACCACCCGTGAGCTCGACGAGGTGGTCGCCACCGCCCGCGAGCGCGCTCGTGAGGCCGACCTGCTCCGCTTCGGCCTGAGCGAGATCGAGGAGCTCGACCCGCAGCCGGGGGAGGACGCCACCCTCGCCGCCGACGAGTCGCGCCTCGGCTTCGCCGACACCCTGCGTACCGCTGCCGAGCAGGCGCGCGAGGCGCTCTCCAGCGACACCGGCGGGCCCGACGCACTCGCCACCACCTCGGCCGCGCGCGGCTTCCTCGACGGCGTGCGCGACCACGACCCGGAAGCAGCCGGTCTGGCCGACCGCCTCGCGGAGATCACCTACCTCGTCTCCGACGTGGCCGCCGACGTGGCGTCGTACGCGAGTCGCATCGAGACCGATCCCGCTCGGCTGGCGGCGACGTCCGAGCGTCGGGCCGCCCTCGTCGCCCTGACCCGCAAGTACGGCGACACCATCGACGAGGTCCTGGTCTGGGCGCGCGACGCCTCGACGCGGTTGCTCGACCTCGACTCGACCGACGAACGCATCGTCGAGCTCACCGCGCGCCGCGAGCACCTCGCCGCACGCCTCACCTCGGCGGCCGCCACGCTCTCGGAGGCACGGCGCGAGGCCGCCGGTCGCCTCGGGCGCGAGGTCACCGACGAGCTCACGCTGCTCGCGATGCCGCACGCCGTGGTGACGATCGACGTCACCCCGATCGAGCCCGCCGCCCACGGCGCCGACGAGGTGGCGATCCTGCTGGCGGCCAACGCCGGCTCCGAGGCGCGCCCGCTGTCCAAGGGCGCCTCCGGGGGAGAGCTCTCCCGCGTGATGCTCGCGATCGAGGTCTCCCTGGCCGGCACCAGCCCGGTGCCGACCTTCGTCTTCGACGAGGTCGACGCCGGCGTGGGCGGCGCTGCCGCCGTGGAGGTCGGCCGCCGCCTGGCGCAGCTGGCCCGCACGGCCCAGGTCCTGGTGGTCACGCACCTGCCCCAGGTCGCGGCCTACGCCGACCGCCACGTGCTGGTGCGCAAGGCCCAGGACGGCACCGTCACGAGCTCGGGCCTGACGGTCCTCGACGACACGGCCCGCGAGCAGGAGCTCTCGCGCATGCTCGCGGGGCTGGCCGACTCCGACACCGCCCTGGCCCACGCCCGTGAGCTCCTCGAGGTGGCTCGGGCCCGGGACTGAGCAGCACCGGCCGAGCGGGCCGGCCCGGGCGACCACGGCGCGCCGACCCGGAAAGCGGTGGTTGGCCGATCCTGGGATAGCATGAAGTTCCGTGAGGCAGCCCGGATCAGACCAGTCCAAGCACGTGTTCGTCACCGGAGGCGTCGCCTCCTCCCTGGGCAAGGGACTGACGGCCTCGAGCCTCGGTCGCCTGCTCCGTTCGCGTGGGTTGCGGGTGACGATGCAGAAGCTCGACCCCTACCTCAACGTGGACCCGGGGACGATGAACCCGTTCCAGCACGGTGAGGTGTTCGTCACCGACGACGGCGCGGAGACCGACCTCGACATCGGGCACTACGAGCGCTTCCTCGACACCAACCTGGGTCAGATCGCGAACGTCACGACCGGTCAGGTCTACTCGAGCGTGATCGCCAAGGAGCGTCGCGGCGACTACCTCGGTGACACGGTGCAGGTGATCCCGCACATCACCGACGAGATCAAGGACCGGATCCTCGCGATGGGCGGCCCGGACATCGACGTCGTCATCACCGAGGTCGGCGGCACGGTCGGCGACATCGAGTCGCTGCCGTTCCTGGAGTCGGCGCGCCAGGTGCGCCACGAGATCGGCCGGGAGAACTGCTTCTTCCTCCACGTCTCGCTGGTCCCGTTCATCGGGCCCTCCCAGGAGCTGAAGACCAAGCCGACCCAGCACTCCGTCGCTGCACTGCGCCAGGTCGGCATCCAGCCCGACATCCTGCTGTGCCGCTGCGACCGGCCGCTGCCCACCGAGCTGAAGAAGAAGATCGCGTTGTTCTGCAACCTCGGCGAGGACGCGGTGATCACGGCCAAGGACGTCGAGTCGATCTACGACGT
>JBFJKO010000158.1:0-7412 GCA_041634935.1 Nocardioides sp. | reverse complement strand
CGGGCCCACCTTCACGTTCTCACCCCAGCACCCGGGTTGTCCGCAGAACGGCGGACGGAGGGGTGCGTCAGCGACGGACGAGACGGAACTTCGTCGGCTCGGCCCGCTGCGTGCGCTCCTCGCGATCGATCTCCGAGGTCACCCGCATCGTGATCTTGTGACGGCCGGGACGGGTGCTGACGTCGCAGAAGCGGAAGCGTCGGGTGGCCTTGCGGGGGTCGTTCGCGAAGGCGTTGAAGTCACGCGTGGCGAGGGCTTCCCCGTCGGGGTTCCGCAGCGTCACCTCGGCCATCCAGTCATCGGTGGGGACGTCGACCCGGTAGGTGAACGTGTAGCCGTGGCACCCGGAGCGGAGCTTCTGGCGCTTGGCATCGGTGGAGCCCCAGGACGTGGCCTTGCCGACTCCGGCTGCGGCGGGCGACACCGTGGCGGACGCCGTCAGGAGGGTCGCGACGAGGACGAGTGCGGCGAGGGCGCCGGAGAGGATGCGGGTCATGGCCTCACCGTGACAGCGAACGGCGGACAGCGCGATGACGCGGAGCACAACGGACGCATGACATGGAGCACACGCGTTCACTCAGTAGGCGTCGACCAGGGTGAGCAGCTCCCAGTCCGAGACGATCGGCACGAGCGCGCCGGTGGTCCAGGCGTCGAGCTGGTCGGCCGCGTGAGGATCGCCCGGCACGCCCGACGCCCCCGTCGGGACGACCCAACCCCCGGCGCCGCGGTCCGCGAGGTCCCACACGTAGCGGGCCACCGAGCCACGCGAGCACACGTCGGTCCGGCCGGGGTAGGACGACGTGCAGCGCACGCAGTCGCTGTCGCCCGAGACCGCCGGGCGCGGCAGGTCGAACGAGTCGACGCGTGGCACCGCGTGCACCGGCGCGAACACATGGGTCTCCCCCCACGGTGCGGCCGGCTCGGCGTCCACCTCGGCCAGCGCCTCCCGGGCGAGCGCGGCGAGGTCGATGCCGAACGGCGTGCCGGCGGCGACCAGCGTCGGGAGCGCCAGGGCGACGCGGTGCGTGGCGTCGAGGAAGGGCGCGAAGACGTCGTCGTGCACGTGCTGCGGACCCGGGTCGAGGAGCGCCTCGAGCTCGGGGCGGCTCACGAGCCGCGTGACGAGCGCCGACCGCCAGGCCGCGAACTTCCCCGCGTGCACCGAGCCGGCCTCCATCCGTCCGTCGAAGTCGTCGAAGGCCCCGGGCACGAGCGAGGTGAGCACCGGGACGGTGCCGAGCAGGGTGTCGTCGAGCAGCTCGACGAAGTCGGCCGTGGTGAGGTCGTCGCGTCCCTCGAGGAGCTCGCTGATGCGCCGCGCACGGTACGGCGGGGCGAAGGCGCTGCCGACCGCGTCGCTCTCGGGACCCCGCCGCTCGTTGGCGGTGACGACCTGACCGTCCGGGCCGACGTCGTGCCGGGGCGGCTCCAGCCAGCCCGTCCACGCCCCCTGGTCCCGCGTGGGCACCCGCCCGGCGATCCGGTAGCGGACGGTCCCGTGCACGTCGGCCGCGACGACGTTGTTGACCGGCTCGACCCAGTGGTCGAGAGCGGCGTCGACGTCGTCGACGGTGCGTGCGCGCAGCAGGGGCAGCAGCGCCTCGAAGCCGACGTCCCCGAGCTCGGTCGAGGCGTCGCGCAGGCTGTGCCCGGGCTCGAAGAGCACCCCGCGCTCGGTCCGCACCACCCGCACCGGCACGTCGTCGTAGGAGTCGTCCCCGGTGCGCACGCGCACGGTCTCGGTGCGGTCGAGGACGACGTCGCGCGGCGGTGTCTGCTCGTCGTGGACGTCCTGGTAGTCGGCGGCGGCGTTGGTGATCGCCCACGCCACGTCGCCGGCGTGCGCGAAGTGCTGCACCCCGGGCACGCCGGGGAAGGTGAAGCCTGCGACGTCGCACGGGTCGTCGGGGTCCTCGCACACCAGCCGCACCTGCTGGTAGACGCCCGGCTGCTCGATCACCCGGTGCGGGTCGCCGCCGACGAGGGGGCGTCCGGACGCCGTCCGCGCTCCCCCGACGGCCCACGCGTTGCTGCCGTTGGCGGGGATGCCCTCATAGCTCAGCAGGTGCGCCTGGTCGCCGAGCGACTCCTCGAGGCGCCGGCGCCACAGCTCACCGCCGAGGCCCGCGAAGAGCAGGTGCTGGGCGTGGAAGACCGCCAGCGGCGTCCAGTCGTCCCACGGCTGCGGGGTGGCGCCGAGGGCGACGAGCTCGGGGGCGTCGTCGCGCAGGCCGGCGTTGACCCCCTCGACCAGCAGTGTCTGCCGCGCCAGCCGGTCCCAGCCGAGCCCCTGCTCGCCGACCAGCTCGGCGCTCGTGCCGGTCGCGCGACGTCGCTGCCACTCCAGCTGCCAGGTGCGGTCGTGGGCGGTGACCCGACCCTGGCCCCGCGCGAGGCTCGTCATCGAGCCGGCGCGCACGTGCGGGACGCCGTGGTCGTCGCGGTAGAGCCGGATCACCCGGCCGACCCTAGCGAGACTCAGTCGGGGATCTGGCCGAAGTCCCCCCGCTGGAACGACTGGTAGGCCTCCATCACCTCGGCCTTGGAGTTCATGACGAACGGGCCCGCCCAGGCGAGGGGCTCACGGATCGGCCGGCCGCCGACCACGATCACGTCGAGCCGGGGCGAGCGGCTCTCCTGCGTGCCGTCGGCGGTGATCGTGAGGTAGTCGCCGGCGCCGAGCGCGGCGGCCTGGCCGGTGTGCAGCGGACGGCCGTCGGTGCCGACCCGGCCGTGGCCGTTGAGCACGTAGACGAGCGCGTTGAAGTCGACGTCCCACGGCAGGTCGAGGCGCGCGCCGGGCTCGAGGCTCGCGTGCACCAGGGTCATGGGCGTGTGGGTGGCGCCGGGGCCGACGTGCCCGTCGACGGTGCCGGCGATGACGCGCACGAGGGCACCGGCGTCCGGCGAGGTCAGCAGGCGCACCTCTCCGGAGCGGATGTCCTGGTACTTCGGCGTGCTCATCTTCGCCTCCCGCGGGAGGTTCACCCAGAGCTGGATGCCGTGGAAGAGCCCACCCTTGGTGACCATCCACTCCGGCGGGGCCTCGATGTGCAGCAGGCCGGACCCGGCGGTCATCCACTGGGTGTCCCCGTTGGTGATCGTCCCACCACCGCCGTGGGAGTCCTGGTGGTCGAAGGTGCCGTCCATGATGTAGGTGACGGTCTCGAACCCGCGGTGCGGGTGCCACGCGGTGCCCTTGGGCTCGCCGGGCGCGTACTCCACCTCGCCCATCTGGTCCATCATGATGAAGGGGTCGAGGTCGCGCAGGTCGAGGCCGGCGAAGGCCCGGCGCACCGGGAACCCCTCCCCCTCGTAGCCCTGGGGCGCGGTGCTGATCGCCCGCACCGGGCGGGGCACGTCGCCGAGCCCGGGCGCCTTCACGCGCGCGAGCACCGTCAGGTCGTCCACGGTCACAGCAGGCATCTCGACCTCCACGTCGGGCGGCGACCCGAGTGGTCACCGTTCCTTGTCGCAGACTCCAACACTAGTTGAATCTTTGACATTCCCAACGGCCAGGGGGAGACGCACCTCCACCGTGGTGCCGCGCGCGGTGCTCGAGCTCACCGAGATCGCACCTCCGTGACGCTCGACGATCGAGCGGGTGATCGACAGTCCCAGCCCGCTGCCGGGGATCGCCTGCCCCTGCGCGAGCGAAGAGCGGAAGAACCGGGTGAAGAGCCGGTCCTGCTCGGCCTCCGGGATCCCGATGCCGTTGTCGCGCACCTGCAGGAAGCCCTCGCGACCCTGCTGCTCGAGCAGCACCTGGACCGACCCGCCGTCCGGGGTGAACTTCACCGCGTTGCTCAGCAGGTTGACCACCACGCGCTCGAGCATGTCGCGGTCACCGTGCACCTCGACCGGGTCGGCGGGCAGGACGACGTCCAGGCCGAGCCGGGGACGCTGGGAGTGCATCGGTCCGACGACGGCGCACGCCTCGGCCACCGCGTCGCGCAGGTCGAAGGAGGTCGCCACCACCTGCACGCCGGTCTCCGCGACCTTCGACAGCGTGAGGAGGTCGTTGATCAGCGCCAGGAGGCGCTCGCTGTTGGTGGTGACCCGACTCAGCGCGTCGCGCTGGCGGGCGTCGACGCCGCCCAGCGTGCCGTCGGCGAGCAGCTCGAGGTAGCCCAGGATGCTGGTGATCGGGGTCCTCAGCTCGTGGCTCACGGTCGACACGAACGCGTCCTTGACGGTGTCGATGTCGCGCAGGCGCTCGACCGCCTGCTGCTCGGCCGCCAGCGCAGCGCGCAGCGCCTCCTCGGTCGTGACGGCGTCGGTCATGTCCTCCGACGTGCACAGGTAGCCGGTCGGGCGGTTGCGCGCGTCGGTGAGCAGGGTGACGTTGGTGCGGTGGATGCGCTCCACGCCGTCCTTGCGGCGGAACTTGATGTGGGTGCCCTCGGCGAGCCCCACCATCGCCAGCAGCACGCTCACGTGGTCGCTCCGGACGCCCAGGTCGGCGGCCTTCTCGGCGATCGCCTCCTCGCTCTGCAGGAACGTCGGGCGACGGCCCAGCACCTCGTCCTCGCGGTAGCCGAGGAGACGCTCGGCACCGGAGTTGAATCGCGTGACGCGGCCGAGCTCGTCGGTCACGATGATCGCGACCCCGCGTGCGCTGTCGACGATGTTGCTGACCAGGTAGCGCTCGGCCTCGGCCTCCCGGGCCGCGCCGAGGTACTCCCCGACCCGCAGCATGAGCGGGACGACGATGACCGCGCAGGTGATCGCGTAGCCCGACAGGAGCACGCCGCGGATCTCCTCCGGCACCCCGAACGTCGAGACGTCCGGCGGGAAGGGCCCGCGACCGACGGCCGACAGGGCCAGGGCGACCGAGACCACGCCGACCAGCTGACCGATCGACTCCCGCGCGGAGCCGCGCAGGGCACCCCAGGCCAGCACCGGGATGGTGAGGAAGATCAGGCCGGAGGCCGCGACCGACAGGAGCAGCGGCGGGGCACCGACGACGAGCACGATCCACTGCGCGATGCGCTCGCCCTCCGGGGCGACGGCGCCGTGCTCGGGCAGGCGCAGGAAGAACGGCGTGAGGATCAGCTGCGCGGCGCTCATCGCGATCCAGACCCCGACCCCGGTCAGGACCGGGAGCCCGACGTCGGTGACCAGAGCGGTGATCGCGACGGCGAGCCCGCCTACGAAGGACGAGCCGACGCACGCCACGAGCCAACGACGCAGGTCGCTGTCGGTACGCAGGGCGGCCGGATCGGGGACGCCTCCGGTGTCAGTGGTCAGCATCCGTGCAGCGATCCAGGCAGCCAGGGTCACCCCGACCCCGTAGCCGATCGCGGTGTCGAGGGGCTGGGCCACGAGCGCGACCGAGGTGACGGCGATGCCCAGCACGAGGGTCAGCAGGACCCACTCATGGCGACGCGGGGTGAGCATCAGGATGCCGGTGGCCAGGCCGAGCGGCCACACACCGGCGACGAAGCCGGCGTCAGGGGCGCTCGTGGCGGCGCCGACTCCGGCGCCCAGGAGCAGCAGCAGGAGCAGCGCGACGCGCCAGCGCACGCGGACCCCCACGCCGTACCTCCCTGTCCCCCCGAGCACCGTCCGGGCCTCCCGCCCAGGCTGCCAGTGTGACCTGTCGATGGCTGCGGCACACACGGATCAGCAGAGTTCGTCACGCTCGCTACGGTGAGCGGGTGACTCGGACAGCAGGTAGCAAGGATGTCGTCATCGTCGGCGGCGGACACAACGGACTCGTGGCGGCGGCGTACCTCGCCCGCGCCGGACTCTCGGTGCAGGTGCTCGAGCGCCTCGACCACACCGGCGGGGCGGCGATCTCGGCCCCGGCCTTCTCGGGCCACCCGACCCGCCTCTCGCGCTACTCCTACCTCGTCTCGGTCATGCCCGAGACGCTGATGGCCGACCTCGACCTCGACATCGCCCTGCTCTCCCGCGGCACCGCGTCCTACACGCCGACCCTGCGCGACGGCCGCGCCGGCGGGCTCTACGTCGAGCGCGTCGAGCGCGAGGCCACCCGGCAGTCGTTCCTCGACCTGACCGGCTCGGACGCCGAGTACGACGCCTGGCGGGAGTTCTACGCCGACGTCGCCGAGCTGGCCCACGTGGTCGCCCCGACCCTGATGCAACCGCTCCCGACCGACCGCGAGCTGCGCGAGCGTGTCGACCCGGGCATCTGGCGCGACCTGGTCACCTCGCCGCTCGGCGCGGCGATCGAGCGCCGCTTCACCGACGACACGGTGCGCGGCGTGGTGGCGACCGACGCCCTCATCGGCACCTTCGCCTCGATGCACGACGAGTCGCTGATCCAGAACCGCTGCTTCCTCTACCACCTGATCGGCAACGGCACGGGTGAGTGGCGGGTGCCGGTCGGCGGCATGGGCGCGGTCACCGACGCCCTCGCCCGTGCGGCGGTCGCCGCCGGCGCGGAGATCGTGACCGGCGCCGGGGTCAAGTCGATCCGCGCCGACGGCATGGGCGGCGAGGTCTCCTGGGACGACGCGTCGGGCACGCACACGTCGTCGGCCCGCTACGTGCTGGCCAACGTCGCCCCGTGGGTGCTCCAGATCCTGCTCGGCGGCGAGGCCGACGCGGCCACGAAGCCGCAGGGCTCGCAGCTGAAGATCAACCTGCTCCTCGACCGGCTCCCCCGCCTGCGCTCGGGCGTCGACCCCGCCGTGGCCTTCTCGGGGACGCTGCACCTCGGCGAGGACTACTCGCAGGTCGAGGCGGCGTACGCCGACGCGGCCGCCGGGAGGGTGCCCACGACGATGCCGGGCGAGGTCTACTGCCACTCGCTCTCGGACCCCTCGATCCTCGGCGAGGTGCCCGAGGGCACCCACACGCTCACCTACTTCGGGCTGCACACCCCGGCCGCGCTCTTCGAGTCCGACCCGGAGGGCGCGAAGGCGCTGGCGGTGGAGCGGGCGATCGCCTCGCTCGACGCCCACCTGGTCGACCCGCTGGCGTCCGTCGTGGCGCGCGACGCCGCCGGCAACCCGTGCATCGAGGCCAAGATCCCCCAGGACATCGAGCGCGACCTGGCGATGCCCGGCGGGCACATCTTCCACGGCGACCTCGACTGGCCCTGGGCTCCGCACCGCTCGCGCCTGGAGACCCCGGCCCAGCAGTGGGGCGTGGCCACCGACCTCGACCGCGTGCTCCTGTGCGGGTCGGGCGCGCGGCGCGGTGGAGCGGTCTCCGGCCTGGGCGGCCACACCGCCGCCCTGGCCGTCCTCGCCTCCCTCTGACGCCTGCAGGTCGACCCGATTTCACCCTTCGCCCAGCCGCTGGTATGTTTTTCTCGTAAGAACAACGCGCGGCATTAGCTCAATTGGCAGAGCAGCTGACTCTTAATCAGCGGGTTCGGGGTTCAAGTCCCTGATGCCGTACCACCGTTCCAGCAGGTCACAGGCCCACACCGGAGAGAT